>NZ_CAXTBM010000003.1:0-61979 GCF_964242765.1 uncultured Hymenobacter sp. | reverse complement strand
GTAGGGCGGCTCGGTTCCTTTCTGGCGCAACACCCGAAACTGCGCGGGCGTTAGCTGCGCCTGCCATTCTCCCTCCGATTTCTCCACGCGGCGCGGCGGCTCGGGGTTGCTGTATTTGGCAAACTTCAGAACGTCGATCCAACGCAACATCAAGGCCTATACTCAGACGTGGCAGAGAAGTTTACCCCGTTCGTACATTCTGTGATGCCTCATTAAAATTGGCGCCGGTTGAACGAGGACTGTGCACCCTCGGATTTGAGTTGCTGATTGATAAGTAGGTTTCCTTATGCCGCAGTAACGGAAGGGCATCTGCACGGCTGCCCCTGACTACGGTTTAGTTTGTGAGCAGGCGCAGTTTGGAAAACAGGAACGAACACATCGACCATCGTGCATTTTTCCGTCCGGGCATAGAATTTTTGTTAGGTTTAGCACGCCTAACTTCCACTCATAACCTTTTTGTAAATGAAACAACTGCTAGCCTACGAGCGGCCAAACAAGGTCGGTTTACTTTTTCTGGTCGCAATGGCGCTGCTGCTCTTGCAGGCGGGCCTGGCAACGGCCGCCGACCGGGAGATTTACCAGCTCAAGATTTATCATTTGAAAGATAAGCAGCAAGAAGAGCGAGTTGACGCGTTTTTGAAGGATGCGTTTGTTCCCGCCTTGCACAAGCTGGGCGTCCAGAAAATCGGCGTTTTCAAGCCTATCGGCAACGATACAGCCGTTGACCGCCGGATACTGGTGCTGATTCCTTACAAGTCTTTCAACCAGCTTTTGAGCGTGACGGAGCGCCTGGATCAAGACAAAAGCTTCGAGAGCAACAGCCAATACTGGACGGCCGCCTACAACAACCCGCCCTACACGCGCCTGGAAACCATCCAGATTCAATCCATGTCCGATAAAATTCAGCTGCAAGAGCCGCAGCTGAAGGGCCCACGCCCGGAGCGGGTATATGAGCTGCGCAGCTACGAAAGCCCCAACGAGAAGATTCACGCGAACAAAGTGCAGATGTTTGTGCAGGGCGGGGAAATAGATCTATTTAAGCGCCTGGGATTCAATGGCGTATTCTATGGCCGGGTACTGGCGGGCAGCCACATGCCCAACCTGATGTACCTCACTACCTTCGAAAACAAAGCCGCCCGCGACGAGCACTGGAAAACCTTTGGCGCCGACCCGGAGTGGAAAAAACTTTCGGCCTTGCCAGAGTATCAACACAACGTTTCCAGAAACCAGCAGACGTTTTTGTACCCCGTCGCGTATTCTGATTTTTAAGAGGCTATTCAACGTAGAGCCCATCCAAAAAACCCACGTCCGTCATGCTTCGACAAGTTCAGCATGGCGGACGTGGGTTTTGTAATACTGGAGGAACCCACCGGAGCAAATTAGGCTTAGGTAGTACTTTCATGCCTGCCCCATTGCCACCATCTGTTCTTTCCTTATGTTGAAACCTGTTCTTTTTTCTGGTGGGCGGCTGTTTACGCATGCTTTGCTCGCCTTTAGCTTAGCTGCCTACGTGAACCCAACGCCTAGCATTGCCCAAACTACGCCGGCCGGCGCCTCGGTCGGCGCCAACTCAAACCCACTACTGTCCTCATGGTCAGGACCTTACGGAGGTTTCCCGGCCTTCGATAAGGTGCAGGTAGCCAACTTCAAACCGGCGCTGGAAGCCGCTATGACCGAAAACCTGAAGGAGATTCAGGCTATTGCCAGCAATCCGCAGGCCCCTACTTTCGAGAACACCATTGCGGCGCTGGAGCGGGCCGGCAACACGCTCGACCAGGTTCAGACGGTGTACGGGGTGTGGGCGGGTACCATGAGCAGCCCCGAGGTGCAGGCGGTACAACGCGAAATGGCGCCCCGCATGGCCGCTTTCGGCGACGAAATCACGCAGAACGAACCCTTGTTCAAGCGCATAGCGGCCGTGTATAACTCGCCCGACAAGAAGAAGCTAACCTCCGAGCAGCAGCGCCTCACGTTTGTGTACTACAACAACTTCGTGCGGGCCGGCGCTAAACTCGATGCCAAAGCCAAAACGCGCCTCTCAGCAATCAACCAGCAATTGGCGGGGCTGTTCACGCGCTTCAGCCAAAACGTGCTGGCCGACGAGACGGACTCGGTGATGGTGCTGAAAACGCCGGCCGACCTCGGCGGCCTTCCCACTTCGCTGCGCGATGATGCGGCCAATACGGCCACTGCCCGCAAGATTTCGGCGGCCGGGGTTATCACCAACACCCGCTCTTCCATCGACCCATTCCTCACCTACTCCGACCAGCGTAAGCTGCGCGAAAAGGCGTGGCGCATGTTCTATAACCGCGGCGACAACGGCGGCGCGCACGACAACAACGCCCTCATTACCGAGATTTTGCAGCTGCGGGCCGAGCGGGCCAAGCTGCTCGGTTACGCCACGCACGCCCACTTGCGCCTCGACAACACCATGGCCAAGACGCCCGAGAAAGCTATGGCGCTGATGGAGGAAGTCTGGACGCCGGCCGTGGCCCGCGTGAAAGAGGAAGTAGCCGACATGCAGGCGCTAGCCAAGAAAGAAGGCGTCAACATCAAGATCGAGCCCTGGGACTACCGCTACTACTCCGAGAAAGTACGGAAGGCGCGCTACGACCTCGACCAAAACGAGGTGAAGCAATACCTGCAACTCGATAAAATGCGCGAAGGTATGTTTTGGGTGGCTGGCGAGCTGTTCAACTTCACCTTTGCGCCCGTCACCGACGTGCCCGTCTACCACCCCGATGTGAAGGTGTGGGAGGTGAAAGACAAGACCACCGGCAAGCACGTGGGCTTGTGGTACTTCGACCCGTACGCCCGGCCCGGCAAACGCTCCGGCGCCTGGATGAACGCCTACCGCAAGCAGGAGCGCATGGACGGCGCGGTCAGCACCATCGTGTCCAACAACTCCAACTTCGTAAAGGGCAAGGACGGCGCGCCCACCCTTATTTCCTGGACCGACGCCACTACCCTCTTCCACGAGTTCGGCCACGCTTTGCACGGCCTTTCCTCCAACGTAACCTACCCAACCTTGTCGGGCACGAGCGTAGTGCGCGACTACGTGGAATTTCCGTCGCAGGTGCTGGAAAACTGGCTGCCCACGCCGCAGGTACTTCAGCGCTTTGCGGTGCACTACCAGACCGGCAAGCCTATTCCGCAGGCTTTGGTCGACCGGATTGAAAAGGCCTCCACTTTCAACCAGGGCTTCGAAACCACCGAGTTCTTGGCTAGCGCCCTCATCGACATGAAGCTGCACTTGGCCGGCGACCAGAAGATTGATGCCGACAAGTTCGAGCGCGAAACCCTAGCGCAGTTGGGCATGCCGAGCGAGATTGTGATGCGCCACCGCACGCCACAATTCTCGCACGTATTTTCCTCTGATGGCTACTCGGCGGGCTACTACAGCTACCTGTGGTCGGTGGTACTGGCCTCCGATGCGTACGGCGCTTTCACCGAAGCCGGCGGCCCCTACGACAAAGCCGTCGGCCAGCGCCTGACCAAGTACATCTTCTCGGTAGGCAACACCGTGGACCCCGCCGACGCTTACCGCTCTTTCCGCGGCCGCGACCCGAAAATCGATGCCCTGATGCGGGAACGTGGCTTCCCCCTGAAAGGCGCAAAAGCCAGCTCGCCCGCAACCAAGAAAGCCACCAGCAAAAAGAGCTAGAGTAAAGCACCAAACGACGTACAAGTGTAGTAAGAAGCCCTAGTTGCATCGAGCAGCTAGGGCTTCTTACTACACTTGCATCAAACTAAATTTGCCCAGTAAGTCAACCGAACGTCATGCAGAGCGCAGCGAAGCATCTCGCGTGCTTATGCTAACCTTGGCAAGAAGCAGGCTTGTCGCCATCCACCATTTTGCGGACCTTATACAACAATAATGCGCTCAGGTTACTTGGATAAGGCCCGTGCTTCTCTAACCGCTACTTCCTCCCAATGAGCGAACGTATCTTGGTTACTAACTCTGTGTCAGCACGCGAGATGCTTCGCTGCGCTCTGCATGACGTTCTGATTACGTGCTGACGACTTTCCAAAGTGATTCTTTGTTCTACCAAACTGCTTAAGGCATACGGCACGAAGCCTCAAATTATTGCGTTGCTCCCGTAGCCATATTGCTCTTCGCATCTTCTTGAAGCGCCGCCGTTGACTATCCTGTTTAGCTAAATTCAGGCGAGTAGCTAATCAGGATAGTTGGCTACCTTTCGGGGCTGCAACTCCTGTTTATGTCGAAGCCAACGGAAACACTGCCCCTGCCCAACGGTGCCCCGCATCCGCACCAGTATTTTCTGGCGGCAGCATCGGTTTCCACGCTGACCGACGCGGATGTGGCCCGGCATTACCCGCCGCTGTTTGTCACCGACTCTTATGCGCTGACTGCCGTTCAGCCCGAAAGCCTGACGCTGGATTTCGGTTCGTTTACCAGTTCGGCGCCCGCACCCGGACAACTGAAATTTCCTTCTGTGATTGTCGAGCAGCAAGCCCAGGGAGTGCTGCTTTCCTGCGCCTGCCTTGCCGAGAAAACCACCTTGTGCGAGCACCAGGCGCAGGTGCTGCTTAGCGTCATGCGCCGCAAAGAGTTCCGGGTGTTCTTCGATGCGGTGCAGCGCCGCACGCTGCTGCAAGCCACTGCCCGCGACTACGGATTGGAACACGCTTCTAACCTGGACGAGCATTTCCAGCTGACCTACGTGCGCCCATCGGTGGTGGTCAGCCCGCGGCAGGCGGGGCTGTACCCAATTACGGCCACTACCAAGCAGGAACTAATGGGGCAGCTGTTGCCGCAACGGCGGGGCGTGGTGCCGACACCCGTTGACACGCAGCGGTTTGTGGTGTTTGGCAAGCACAAATATTACGGACACCTCACCATTCAGCTAGCGGAAGCCACCCTCACCTCGGCCGGCAAAGTCAAGAACCCGGTGACCGTGCTCAACCCGCTGGATGATATCTGGAAGACCACCGATACAGCCGAACTGAAGTTCTACACCGGCCTGGCCCGCTTCCAAAACAACTACGACGATACCCGCTCCGCGGCTGCTATAGCGGCGCTGCAAGCCGTGCTGCACAACCCCACGGGCTTGCCCATCTTCGGCCACAACCCTGCCGTGTCCGACAAGCTCACGGCTCCGTCACTCACGCGCCTGCGGGTGCGCAGCGTTCCGGCCGATTTGCGGTTGTCGGTGAACTTGAAAGGCGAGTTTTACGAGGTGGCGGGCCTATTAGTGCTGGAAAATCAACCTGTGGACTTGAAGACGCTGGCCATGCGCTACGAGTACTTTGTGGCGGTGCAGGACGTGCTGTACCTGATTGAAGACCCCGACATCTGGCGCGTTATCGAGTTCTTCACCAAGCGCAACAATACCCTCCTAATTCACCAAAGCAAGTTTACCGAGTTTCAGTTGGATGTGCTGGCGAACTTGGAAGACCGCCTGCTAATCTCCTACTCCTACGCCCGGCCCGCTACGCCGCAGCAACTGGTATCCTACGGTTTCGACCAGGCGCCGCAGAAACTGTTGTACCTCTCCGATGCCGGGGCGCACGTGGAATTGCTGCCCGTGATGCGCTACGGCACCAAGGAAGTGTCCATCCTGTCGCGCAAGCAGCTTTTCGCGGTCGACGAATTAGGTAATCCGTTTGCCTTGGAGCGCGACGACGTGGCGGAACGGCGCTTTGCCAATGCCCTGCTGCGCCACTACCCCGACTTCCAGGAGCAGATGCAGTTCGATTCGTTGTACGTGCCGAAAAGCCTGTTTCTGGAAGAAGAATGGTTTCTGAATGCCTTCGAGGACTGGCAGCACGAGCAAATTGAAATCCTCGGCTTCAACCAGCTCAGGAAAAACGACCTCAACCCCAACCGGGCGCGCATCTCGGTGCGCGTCACCGGCGAAACCAACTGGTTTGATACGCAGCTCCGGGTACGGTTCGGCAAGCAAAAGGCTTCCCTGAAGCAACTGCACCAGGCCATCCGCAACAAAAGCCATTACGTGCGCCTCGACGACGGTACCCGCGGCATTCTGCCCCAGGAGTGGGTCGAGAAGTTCACGCACTATTTCGCGGCCGGCCACGTGGTGGAAGAGAAAATTCGCACCCCGAGCATCAACTTTTCGGCCATTGAGGAGCTCTACGACCCCGCAGCCCTGGCCGCCGAAGCGCAAACCAAGCTGGCCGCCTACCAAGAAGCCGCGGCCGACTTCACTGGCATAGCGCCCGTGGCGGTGCCGCCCAACTTGCAAGCCACCTTGCGCGACTACCAACGGCAGGGCCTGAACTGGCTGAACTTCCTCGACACCTTCGGTTTCGGCGGCTGCCTGGCCGATGATATGGGCCTCGGCAAAACCCTGCAAGTGCTAACCTTTATTTTGCTGCAACGCGCCAAAGGGTATACCGCCGCCAACCTGGTCGTCGTCCCGACTTCGCTGGTGTTCAACTGGCAGGCCGAGGTGCAGAAGTTCGCGCCCTCGTTGCGCGTACACGTATTACACGGCAGCGCCCGTAACCTTATCACTCAGAATTTCAATGCCTTCGACATTGTGCTGACCACCTACAACACGGTGGTGTCCGACATCCGGCAGCTCAAGGAGTATTGCTTCAACTACGTGTTCCTGGACGAATCCCAGGCCATCAAGAACCCGGATTCGCAGCGCTACAAGGCGGCTTGTTTGTTGCAAGCCCGCAACCGGGTGGTGCTCACCGGCACGCCCGTTGAGAACAACACGTTCGATTTGTACGGGCAGCTTTCCTTTGCCTGCCCCGGCCTGCTGGGTAGCAAGCAGCACTTCAACGACATTTTCGGGAGCCCCATCGACAAGTTCAAGGACGACAAGAAGGCGCGGGCGCTGCAGCGCAAAATCAGCCCCTTTGTGCTGCGCCGTACCAAAGCCCAAGTGGCCCGCGAGCTGCCCGCCAAAACCGAAATGGTGCTCTACTGCGAAATGGGCGCCGAGCAGCGCCGGGTGTACGAGGCCTGCAAAAAGGAGTACCACGACCTGCTGATGGGCATTCAGCAGGAGACGCCCCGCAAAAGCAATATGCACATCCTGCAAGGCCTTACCAAGCTGCGCCAGATCTGCAACTCCCCCGCCCTGCTCCCCGACCAGGAAAGCTACGGCCAACAATCCGCCAAGCTGGATGCCTTGCTGGAAGAAATCCGCAACAAAGCCCCGCAGCACAAAATCCTGGTTTTCTCGCAGTTCGTGACCATGCTCGACCTTGTCAAGCAAGAGCTGGAAACCCACAATATTCCTTTCGAGTACCTAACCGGCCAAACGAAAAACCGCGCCGCCACCGTTGCTAATTTTCAGCTAAACGAAACCGTGCGCGTGTTCCTCGTGAGTTTGAAAGCGGGCGGCACCGGCCTCAACCTTACCGAAGCCGACTACGTGTACCTCGTGGACCCGTGGTGGAACCCGGCCGTGGAAAACCAGGCCATCGACCGGAGCCACCGCATCGGCCAGGATAAAAAGGTGGTGGCCGTGCGCCTGATTTGCCCCGATACCATCGAGGAGAAAATCATGCAGATGCAGGCCGCGAAGCGCGAACTAGCCGACGGCCTGGTCAAGACGGACACCGGCTTTATCAAGACGCTGACTCAGCAGGAATTGCTGGACTTGTTCAGTTAGCACGCGGGCGACTTCGTGGTAGTTGCGCCAGGCACGCGCTAAAAAGACTCACTCGGGTTCAGCTACCGTTTGCTACAGCACCAACTTAGCAAGCCTGATGTTGTTTGATTTCTTTACTTTCCTATATGAAATCCAATGAATCTGTGGAGCGTTTCTACCAGCTCCAGCGCCTTCCCGAGGCCAACTTGGCCGGGCAGCAAGTGGCCGTTAAATCTGGGCACTTCAACGTCTACGACGTCGAGCAGCTCTGCACGACCGATTTGGCATACAATCGCCGGGACTTCTACAAAATATCGTTGCTGACGGGCGTTTATCAATTCAACTATGCCGACCGGGGCGTGCGGATCGACCAACCCGCCCTGATCTTTTCCAATCCGCTGGTTCCTTATTCGTGCGAGGTGGTATCAGAGGCGCAGACCGGCTACTTGTGCTTGTTTACGGAAGATTTTCTGGTAATCAATGACCGCAGCGCCAGTTTGCAGGATTCGCCGCTATTTAAGATTGGGAATGACCCGATTTTCTTCCCGGATGAAACGCAGTTAGAGACATTGCGGCAATTTTTCCGGCAGATGTTGGCCGAGCGGGACTCCACGTATCCGTACAAGCAGGATTTGCTGCGGAACTACGTGAACCTCGTCATTCATGAGGCGCTGAAGATGCAGCCCCAAACACCTTACTATCCGCACCAAAACGCCGCCAGCCGTATTGTGGCGCTGTTCACGGAACTGCTGGAACGCCAATTTCCGATTGACTCGCCCAACCGCGTATTGAAGCTGCGGACTGCCCGCGACTTTGCGGTTTGCCTCTCCGTGCACGTCAACCACCTCAACCGCGCCGTGCGCGAGCTAACCGGCAAAACAACTACGGTGCATATTGCCGAGCGCATGATCAGCGAAGCCAAAGCCCTGTTGCAGCACACCGACTGGAGTGTTTCTGAAATTGCGTTCAGTCTCGGTTTCGAGTATCCCACGTATTTCAACAACTTCTTCAAGAAGCATACTGGTCTGCCACCCAGAGCCCTGCGCGCCAAAAAGGCTATCTAAAAAGCTCGACCAACAAGTTGAAACAGCCTTGTCCTGCTGAGCGCAGCCGAAGTAGCTCTCCCGCTGAAGCAACTTCTGATGCCTTGCTCAACGAAGCGGGAGAGCTACTTCGGCAAACGGCCGCTAGCGCAAGCACGACGGGCCAGTTTAAGTGGATTTCAAGCCGGCTGATGAAGTTGCCCACTGATTCGGACGACGGAGAAACTTGTTTGAATAACTTAAGCAATGGGTTGAAATCCTTATTTTCTTGGGACGGGGGTAGCAGACCTTTGCAGCGTTCCGCACAGGGCGGGCATCACATCAACTACCTTCCCCATGACAACGCCCACCGTTTGGTTTATCACCGGAGCCTCTAAAGGATTAGGCTTGACCCTGGCCAAGCAACTGCTGGCTTCTGGCAGCTGCGTGGCCGCCACTTCCCGCACCATCCAGGCCCTCACCGACGCGGTTGGGGCAGCGCCCTCCAACCGTTTCCTGCCGCTGGAAATGGACTTAGCCGACGAGCTAAGCGTGCAACAAGCAATAGCTGCCACCGTGAAAATGTTTGGCCGCCTCGATGTAGTAGTTAACAACGCGGGCTATCTGCAATTCGGCACCCTGGAAGAGCTAACCGACACGGAAGTTCGCCGTACGTTCGACGTAAATGTGTTCGGCACGCTGAACGTCGTTCGCCATGTAATGCCCCAACTGCGTCGGCAACGCGCCGGACACATCGTTAACATTGCTTCCATTGCGGGCTATTTCGGCGAATTTCCCGGCAGTGGCAGTTACGCCGCATCGAAATTTGCCTTGGTGGGCTTATCCGAGGCGCTGGCAGCCGAGGCCAAGCCGTTCGGCGTGCAGGTTACGGTGGTGTACCCGGGCACTTTCCGGACTAATTTCTTGGCGGATAGCTCTCTGGTGATGCCGGCCCAGCCGGTGCCCGACTACACGGAAGTACGCGCCGCCGAAAGCCAATGGTCGGCCTACGATGGCCAGCAGCCCGGCGACCCGGAAAAGGCTATGCGCGTGCTGGTTGAGGTGATATCATCGGCTACTCCGCCCCTGCACCTTTTCTTAGGACCGGATGCGTATGATCTGGCTGGCAAGAAAGAAGCTGGTATTCAAGAGCAGCGGGAAATTTGGCAAGAAACGGCCACGGCCACCAGCTACTCAGCTTAGAAGTACGCCTGGAGTCGCCAGTTCAACTTTTCTTCGGAAGAACCATCTGACGACAATCGACCAGCACACACAAAAAACGCCCCAGACCTTATCTGGGGGCGTTTTGCGCTGCAAGACATACCTAGCCTCAGCGAGCAATGAGCAAGCGCACAGACTCGCGCTGCCCCTTGACGAGCAACGAGCAAGTATATAAGCCCGGCGCGAGTTTCTGGCTGTGCAGCGGCAATTGGTAGTGCTGGCCCTTGCGCACGGTGCCTTCATACAGGCTGGCCACCCGCTGGCCGAACCGATTGTAAATCAGTACCTGCGCCGAGCCATCGCGCACCGGGCGGAAGCTTACGGTCGCCGTTGTGGCGACCGGGTTGGGGTAGACCACCAGTTGCTGGCCATCCTCCGGCCCGGCCAAGGTTGCCCGCGTAGCAGCGACGCGTTGGGCCGGAAACGTGGCGTTGGCTTGGGAATATTTGATGGTGAGGTAGTCGTAGGTGCTGGCCGCAGTGCTGCCATTAGAGCCTCCCGTCACGTACACGTTGCCAGCGGCATCCAAGCCCAAGTAGGCCGCCACATCGTCGCTGTTGGCGGGGCCGTTGTAGCGAGCTACCCACAGTTGTTGGCCGCTCGCCGAATACTTAAGCGTGGCGTAGTCGATTCTACTGCCGATGCCAACGGAGTACCCGGTCACGTACACATTGCCGACGGCGTCCACGGCTAGGTCCCTTGCGGCGTCGGTGTTGTTGTTGTTGGCGGGTCCGTTGTAGCGGCTGGCCCAGAGCTGCTGGCCGCTGGCGGCGTCGTACTTGATGGTAGAGTATTCGCTCCGGTCCCTGGAGTAGGAATAACCCGTCACGTACACACTACCGGCGTCCACAGCTAAGGCCGCTGGGTTATCATACAAGTTGTTCGGTCCATTATAGCGGGCCACCCAGAGCTGCTGCCCGCTCGCGCCAGCGTACTTGACGGTGGCGTAGTCGCTGCTTCTGCTGAGGGTGTCGTTGTCCGTACGCCCCGTCACGTACACGTCGCCGGCCGCATCCACCGCCAAGTCGCTTACCTGATCCAAAGAATTGCTGTTGGTTCCGGCGTAGCGGGCAGCCCAGAGCTGGGTGCCATGGGTGGAATACTTGACGGTGGCATAATCGGGGTCGGAGGCGCTGGCGTTAGAGGAGCCGCTTACGTATACGTTGCCGGCCGCATCTACCACCAAGCTAGTGGCTCGATCATCACTGTTGCCCGGCCCGTTGTAGTGCGCTACCCACTGCGGCTGCCCACTGGTTGAGTATTTGGCCGTTGCGTAATCGGGGCCGCCTGCGTTAGACGCGGAGCCCGTTGCGTAGATATTGCCCGCTCCGTCCACGGCAATACGACTCCCTCCACCTGGGCTTAGCGCGTTGAGGGAAACTCGCCAGAGCTGCTGCCCGCTGGTCGAATATTTAACAGCGAAATACTGGCTGAAGTCGATACCAGCCACGTAGACGTTGCCCGCTGCATCAACGGCCATGCTGGTTTCGTGCGCATAGAAAGGATTGGAACGATAACGAAGGCGGGCTTCCCACAGCTTCTGGCCACTGGCGGCATACTTGATGGTGACGTAGGCGGTTTGGGCCTGAACGGTCCCAAACATGACGATACTGCTACTGGTAGTTCCCGTCACGTAGACGTTGCCGACCGCGTCCACGGCGAAGCCGGTCGGCTGATACGCGCGAATGCGAATGCCGGAATAATGCGCTTGCCAGAGCAGCTGCCCAGTGGCCGCGGCGTATGTAAGAGCGGCGTAGTCGGAATCGGTGTTGCTACGGCCACCGGTATAGCCAGTCACAACCACATTACCCGCCGCATCCACCGTCAGGCTGGCCGGAGCTTCGTCGCTGTTGACGGGCCTGTTGTAGCGGGCCTCCCAGAGTTGGCGGCCACTGGCTGCCGCGTACTTGACGGTGGCATAGTCGCTCTGGCCGCTGCCGTTGAAGGAACGACCCGTCACGGCCACGTTGCCAGCGGCATCCACGGCCACGTCCTTGGCTTCATCGTAGCTGTTGCCGGGGCCGTTGTAGCTGCTTTCCCATTGCAACTGCCCGCTGCCCGCGGCGTATTTGAGCGTGGTATAGTCCCAAGTGCCACCGCTGCCCAGCGCATAGCCCGTCACGGCCACGTTGCCGGTGGCGTCGAGGGCCACGGCGGTGGCTTCGTCGTAGCTGTTGCCGGGCCCGTTGTAGCGGGCTTGCCATACCGGCTGGCCATCGGGCGCGTACTTGAGCGTGGCGTAGTCGTAGCTCGTGCCGTTGTCACTGGTGCCCGTCACGGCCACATTGCCGGCCGCATCTACGGCCAGGCCCCGCACCAGGTCATAGCCACCTGATGGCTCGTTGTATAGAGCAACCCACTGTTGCTGCCCGTTAGCTGCATACTTGAGGGTGGCATAATCGCTCTGCGTATCTGTGTAGCTGGTGCCGGTCACGTACACATTGCCGCTGCCGTCCACGGCCACATTCGTTGGCAGATCAAAGTTGTTGGCCGGCCCATTGTAGCGGGCTTGCCAGAGTTGCTCGCCGCTGGCTGAATACTGGATGGTGACGTAGTCGTAACTGCTGCTGCCACCGTCGGAGAAGCCCGTTACCGACACGTTGCCGGCCGCATCCACGGCGAGGCTGGTAGCCACGTCATCATTGTCGGAGGGGCCATTGTAGCGCGCCACCCACAGTAGCCCACTGCTAGCACTGTACTTGATGGTAAGATAATCGTAGCCGCTGCTACTGCCAGTAGACGAACCCGTCACGTACACGTTGCCCGCCGCATCCACGGCAATGCTCGTGGGCACATCAGCACTGTTGCCGCTCCCGTTGTAAACAACTTCCCAGAGTTGCTCGCCGCTGGCCGAGTACTTAACCGTGGCATAGTCGTAGCTGCTCCCCCTGAACGAGTAGCCGGTCACGTATACATTACCAGCCGTGTCCGTTGCCACGTCCGTGGCGCCGTCAAAGCTGTTGTCGGACCATGTGTAGCGGGCCACCCATTCTTCACTGACAGACCCGCTGGTGAGGGAGGCGCTGGGAATCTCTGGCGCCGAAGCCACAACTTGTTGGTTACGCCCGGCTTTCGGAAGTGCTTGTTCCGCGGAGGTTTTTCCTTTACCCACCGCGCCGGTTGTGGGCAAGGCGTGGCGCAAAGCTGGCGCCCCCACGGGTAGCGTAAAGCCGCAGGGCAGCGAAGGCAGGAGCATTTGCGTTTTGCTTGAGACCAAGGCTGTGCGGGCTTGCGCCTGGGCGGCAGGCCCGCACAGCAGTACACCGGCCGCCAGCAGCAAACCGGTAATCGTTTGTTTCATCGGACAGGAAGTAAGAAAGCAACGGCAGGCCGTGGCCTGCGCCTACACAGTCAGGAAAAGGAAGAATGTGGTAGCACGCTACGCCACCCACACTAGCCAAGATCAGACAGTCAACTACTTGAAATTCAGCGCTAAATATTCAGAAAGCAGGAAAGTTAAAATAGGACTTCATGGTATAAATAATCAGTTGCTAGTTCGCGTGTAGCGTAGCCCCCTCATCACTAGCCCCGGCCCTAAAAAGCACCCCTGGAGCTTGTTCAAGGAAGCTCTTAGTTTCATGAAGGACCTTCAATGGGCAACAAGCAGGCGCACCGTTTGGCGCTGGCCGTTGACGAGCAGCGCGCATTCGTAGAGGCCCGCCGGCAACGATTGACTCTTGAGCGGTAGCGTATAGCGCTGGCCCTTGCGCACGGCGCCTTCGTAGAGCGTAGCCACCGGTTGGCCCAACTGGTTGTAGACCCGCACCTGCCCCTGCCCATCAAGCACCGGACGGAAGCTGACCGTAGCCTGATCGGCGGCCGGGTTCGGATACACGGCCAGTTCTTGCAGCATACCGGCCGGCGCCGCCAGTTGGGCCCGGCTGGCCGCTACCACCGATGCCGAGGCGACGCTGCTCGCCTGAGTGTATTTGATGGTGAGGTAGTCGGAGTCGGAGCTGCTGGCGAAAGAGGTGCCCGCTACGTACACATTGCCGGTACCATCCACGACTAGGCCGACCGGCCTGTTGTCGGCGTTGCTGGGGCTGTTGTCGCGGGTTTCCCACAGCGTTTGGCCGCTGGCCCCGGCGTACTTGATGGTGTTGTAGTTGGTGCTACTGCCACTAGAGATGCCGGTTACGTACACATCCCCGGCACCGTCTAGGGCCATAGCAACGGCCTGATCAGTGGGGTTGCCGAGCCCGTTGAAAACCTGCCAGAGCCGCTGCCCGCTGGCCCCGTCGCACTTCGCCGTCACCCAAATACCCTGGCTACGATCAGCGTTGAGGTAGCCAGTGCCCGTCACCAATACGTCACCGGCGGCATCAACGGCTATAGCGGCGCCAATGGCAAAGAATGGGGCGGTCCAGAGGAGTTGGCCGCTAGGCGAATACTTGAGGGTGCTGATACCGGTCACGTACACATTGCCCGCGGCGTCAACGGCTATGTCCGTCGGATTATAACCGACAGCAAGGGTACCATAGCGGGCCACCCACAGCTCCCGGCCGCCGGCCGAATACTTGATGGTAGCATAGGCATTCCCGAGATTGACGCCAGAGTAAGAAGTGCCGGTTACGTACACGTTACCAGCGGCATCCAGGGTCACACGAGACGGTACATCATTGGCACCAGCGCCAATGCTGGGTCCATAGCGGTTAATCCAAAGTTCCTGACCAGTGGGCGAGTATTTGATGGTGGCGTAATCATAGAGTGTGATGAGGCCCATAACAGAACGGCCCGTCACGTAGGCATTGCCGGCCGCATCGACGGCAAGGTCCGTCACGTCATTGCCACGGTTAATAATCCCCGCGAAGTAGCGTCTGAGCCAAAGCTGTTGCCCCGTGGCCCCGTCGTATTTGATGGTAACATAGTCGCCGGCCCCGGTGCCGGCCACGTACACATTACCCGCCGCGTCCACCCCAACCACCGGATTAACACCGGTAAACGCAGGAGGATAGCGCGCCTCCCAGATCTGCTGCCCACTAGCCGAGTACTTTACCGTAGCGTAAACTCTACTGCCGCTGCCAGCGCGCGAGTACCCGGTCACGACCACATTGCCGGCCGCATCTACCGCCATATCCGTGGCCTGGCTTGGGAGTCCGGTCGTCTGAATACCTTCGAAACGGGCCACCCACAACTGCTCACCTACAGGCGAATATTTCACGGTGGCATAGTCGAAGTTTCGGCTGCCGGCAAACGAAGTGCCCGTCACTATTACGTTGCCCATGGCGTCCACGGCGAGGACCGATGCACCATCGTCGCCACCGGCGGGGCCGTTGTAGCGGGCTACCGGTAGTTGTCGGCCAACATATTGAATTGAATACCCGGTGGTGAGATAGTCACACTCGCCATTGCGGTTGTAGGAGCGTCCGGTTATCATCACGCGGTTGTAGGTGTCCACCACCACGTCCGTGGCCTCATCGTAGCCGTTGTCGGGGCCATCATACGCTCTCCTCCACACCGGTTGTCCGCTGACGCTGGCGTAGAAGATGGTGACGAAATCCCAGTTGTCGTTGCCGGTGTTAGCATAGCCCGTCACGGCCACGTTGCCGATGGCGTCGAGGGCCACGGCGGTGGCTTCGTCGTAGCTGTTGCCGGGCCCGTTGTAGCGGGCTTGCCATACCGGCTGGCCATCGGGCGCGTACTTGAGCGTGGCGTAGTCGTAGCTCGTGCCGTTGTCGGAGGTGCCCGTCACGGCCACGTTGCCGGCCGCATCCACAGCCAGGTCCCGCACCAAGTCATAGCCGCTGGCCGGGCCGTTGTAGCGGGCCGCCCACTCTTGCTGGCCACTGGCCGCGTACTTGAGGGTGAGGTAGTCGCTTTGGCTGCCGGTGTAGCTGGTGCCCGTCACGTACACGTTGCCGCTGCCGTCCACGGCAATGCTCGTAGGCAACTCGTCGCTGGCCCCGCTGCCGCTGTAGTGCGCCTGCCAGAGTGGCGCACCGCTGGCCGCGTACTGAAGCGTCACATAGTCGTAGCCCGTGCTCGGGCCGTGGTAAGAAGCCCCCGTTACCAGCACGTTGCCGGCCGCGTCCACGGCTACGCTGGCGGCTAGGTCGTCGCTGTTGGCCGGCCCGTTGTAGGAGGCTTGCCACAGATACTGGCCATTGGGCGAATACTTGACCGTGGCATAGTCGTAGCTGGTGCCGTTGTAGGAACTGCCCGTCACGTACACGTTGCCGTCCGTATCCACGGCCAGGTCCGTAGCCACATCATCGCCATTAGCTGCCCCGTCGTACCGTAACTGCCACTGTTGTTGCCCGTCCGCTGAATATTTAATGGTGACGTAATCATAACTAATGGCGCTGCTGGCGTCTGCAAAGGAATAACCGGTCACGTACACGTTGCCGGCCGTATCCACCGCGGTGCTTGTGGCCACATCGTAGCTGTTGTCGGGCGTGGCGTAGCGCGCGGCCCACAACTCGCTTACGGAACCTGAAGTCCGGGCTGGGGCGGGTGTTTCGCTTGAGCGGACATCTTGTTTTGCGCGGGCGCCCGCCAGCGAGGGCTGTTGAGCTAGGCGCGCAGCCGAGGCACCACCAGCCGTGGGCAAGGCGTGGCGCAAGCCAGATGCTTTAACTGGCAGCGTTAACTGCGACAACTGAATGGGGTCTGGCTTCCGAGCCTTGCTAGCACTTAAGGGCGGAACGATCTGTGCTTGAACGGCTAGCCCGTGAAGGAGCAAACCTACTACCAGAAGCAATAACCGGGTGGAAGCGTGTTTCATAGCAGGAGTAGGAAGAACTCGGAAAAAGGAAAGCAAGAGTATAGGCTGCTTATCGAGAAGATACAGCCGAAGCGCTACCCGTCGCTCAGAACCACACGCCAACAGCGCCGCAATACCTACTATAAAGTACTGAAAATAACTAAACTAAAACATGATTTAGTTATAATATAATTTCGACATTATAAGCAATCGAAAGCTTGTTTAGACTCACTCAGATGGCAACCATAAGGGAAAGTGCATTTTAAGCTGCGTCTGAGGCTTAGCTGCTCGCTTTAGAACAAGCTCGCCTATTGTTGCCGCCCGAAAATCAACGAAACCATTGCAGCACACGGTGTTGATTCGCACAAAAAAGCGCCGCCAAACATAGCTTGGCGGCGCTTTTTTGTGCGGAGCGGATTCTTGCTAATGCGTAACGAGCAAGCGCACCGTTTCGCGCTGACTGTTAACGGTCAACGAGCAGGTGTACAAGCCTGGCGCAAGCTTTTGACTGGCCAGCGGCAACGTGTAGTGCTGCCCTTTCTGAACGGCGCCCTGGTAGAGGGTTGCTACCTGCTGGCCGAGCTGGTTGTAAACCAGTACCTGCGCTGCCCCATCGAGCACCGGCCGGAAACTCACCGACGCTTGCCCGGCGGCGGGATTAGGATACACGGCCAGCTCCTGCACGTTGCTACCGGTGGCCAGGGCCAGACGAGGGGCAGCAACTACGTCCGTGGAAGCCGTAGTGCCGGCCGGGACGTATTTGATGGTGGCATAGTCGGTGTTGACGTAAAGGCTGAGGGTGCTACCCGTCACGTACACGTTGCCCGCCGTATCAACGGCTATGCCACTGGCCTGATCGACGCGGTTGGTGGCCCCATCATAGCGGGCTTCCCAGAGCTGCTGGCCGCTGGCGGCCGCATACTTGAGCGTGGCGTAGTCGTAGCTTTCGCTGCTGGCGCTGTTATCGGAGTAGCCGGTTACGTAGGCGTTGCCGGCCGCATCCAACGTTAAGTCCGTTGCCACATCAGTGCCGGCACCCGGCCCGTTGTAGCGAGCCGCCCAGAGCTGCTGGCCCGTGGCGGCCTCGTACTTGAGCGTGGCGTAATCGGAGCTGGTGAAGGCGGTTGCGCTGTAAGAACGTCCCGTTACGTACACGTTGCCCGTCGAGGGGTCGACGGCTAGTTTTGCGGCCTGGTCGCTGCGGTTGCCGGGGCCGTTGTAGCGCGCCACCCACTGTTGCTGGCCGCTAGTTGCGTACTTCACGGTGGCATAATCGTAGCTGCCGGTAGTGCCAATCGATTGGCCCGTTACCAGCACGTTGCCGCTTGCGTCCACGGCCACGTCAGTTGCCAAACCATTGCCGCTACCAACGCCGCTGTAAGCCGCTTCCCACAGCGGTTGGCCGCTGGCCGAGTACTTAACGGTGAGGTAGTCGAAACGGCCGTAGGAGGCGCCCGTCACGTACACGTTGCCGGTGGCATCCACGGCCAAGGCGCTAGCCTGATCGTTGCTGGCCCCGGCGCCATTGTAGCGCGCCACCCACAGCTGGCTGCCATTGGGAGTGTATTTAATGGTGGCATAGTCGTAGCTCGTGCCGGTGCCAATGGAATGGCCGGTTACGTACACGTTGCCGGCCGCATCGACGGCCACTTCCTTGGGGTCGTCCATGCTGTTGCCGGGGCCGTTGTAGCGCGCCACCCACAGCTCCTGGCCGCTGGGCGAATACTTAACGGTGGCATAGTCGGAATTGCTGGTGCCGGTCACGTACACGTTGCCGGCCGCATCCACCACCAAGCTAAGGGCCGTGTCAAAACTGTCGCCGGGCCCATCGTAGCGGGCTTCCCAGAGCTTGGCGCCGCTAGCCGAGTATTTGATGGTAGCATAATCATAGCGGCTGCCACTGCCCGCCGAAGCGCCCGTCACGTACACGTTGCCGCTGCCGTCCACGGCTATATCCTTGGCCTGATCATCGTTGTTGATGGCTTGAGCGTCGGAGTAGCGGGCTTCCCAAAGCAACTGGCCGGTGGTGGCGCTGTAGTTGATAGTGGCGTAGTCGGAATCGTTGCTGCTGGTATTGGAGATGCCCGTTACGGCTACATTGCCGGTGGCATCAACCGCCAAACTTACGGCTTGCTCATCGCCAGCAGTTGGGCTATTGTAGCGGCTGGCCCAGAGCTGCTGACCACTGCCGGCGGCATACTTGACGGTGGCATAGTCGCTCTGGCCGCTGCCGTTGAAGGAACGACCCGTCACGGCCACGTTGCCGGCGGCATCCACGGCCACATCCTTGGCTTCGTCGTAGCCACTATCGGGGCCGTTGTAGCGCGCTTCCCACTGCAACTGCCCGCCGCCCACGGTATATTTCAGGGTGACATAATCCCAGTTGCCGCTACTTGTTTCGGCAACGCCGGTTACCGCCACGTTGCCGGCCGCATCGACGGCCACGGCGGTGGCCTCGTCGTAGCTGTTGCCGGCCCCGTTGTAGCGCGCCGCCCAGAGTCGCTGGCCGCCGATGGCGTCGTACCTCACCGTCGCATAATCGTAGCTGCGGCCATTGTCACTGGTGCCCGTCACGAATACGTTGCCGGCCGCATCCACGGCCAGGTCCCGCACCAAGTCATAGCCACTGGCCGGGCCACTGTAGTGAGTCACCCACTCTTGCTGGCCACTGGCCGCGTACTTGAGGGTGAGGTAGTCGCTTTGGCTGCCGGTGTAGCTGGTGCCCGTCACGTACACGTTGCCGCTGCCGTCCACGGCAATGCTCGTAGGCAACTCGTCGCTGGCCCCGCTGCCGCTGTAGTGCGCCTGCCAGAGTGGCGCACCGCTGGCCGCGTACTGAAGCGTCACATAGTCGTAGCCCGTGCTCGGGCCGTGGTAAGAAGCCCCCGTTACCAGCACGTTGCCGGCCGCGTCCACGGCCACGCTGGCGGCCAGGTCGTCGCTGTTGGCCGGGCCGTTGTAGGAGGCTTGCCACACCTGCTGGCCATCAGGCGCGTACTTGACGGTAGCGTAGTCGTAGCTGCTGGTGCTACCGTTATAGGAACTGCCCGTCACGTACACATTACCAGCCGTATCCACGGCCAGGTCCGTGGCCACATCATCGCCATTAGCTGCTCCGTTGTAGCGGGCTGTCCATACCTCTTGCCCACTAGCTGAATACTTGACCGTCACATAATCATAATCGATGGAGAAGACGCTGCTGACGGCCCCCGTCACGTACACGTTGCCTTCCTTGTCCACGGCAGTAGCGGCCGTCAGATCATAGCTACCAGTTGGGCCGCTGTAGCGGGCCGCCCATGCTTCCCGAACCGGCCCGGCCGTGGGGGCCAGATCATCAACGCTAGTCGGTTTCGGTTGCCGGGCATTTACTGGTGCGTTTTGTATTGCCTGCTTGGCCGCTCTTGTTTCACTGGTTGCCGTCGGGCCTTTGGGGAGGGCATGGTGCAAGGCACGCGCGCCGGGAGGTAGCAGAAACTGCTCGGACCGCTCGGGCTTCTGGTTCCTGGCCCAAGCCGGCACTTGGCGGGTCTGCGCTTGGGCAGTCGGCCCGCAGAAAAGCAAGCCGGCTGCTAGCGGCAGCAAACAAGTAAAAGGTTGTTTCATAGGGGGAGTTTCAAGAAAGGAAAAGCAACTAGTAGTCTGGTTAATAAAGAAAGAAGCAGTAACAGAAGTAAGAAAACAGCTTTACTTCCTCACTTGTGAGCCCAGACAACGCTCTTACTGAGCGACCAACAACACGTAATCCAGCGCCAAGTACTAAAAAATAAGATTACTAAAACAAGATTTATAGAATAAATCAATACGTCTTGGCCTGTAGCTCAACCGTATAGTCAGGTAGTACTTAAATAACTGACCGTTGCAAGTGCACTACTTTCTACACCTGCGTTCAAGCCGCCAGCTTGAACGCAAGGAGGTCTTCGGCTGCCACCCTATCAAGGAAGCGTACTATGGCAGTACGGCAGGGGCGTACACGGCGCACAAAAAAGCGCCCCCGGAACAAGTCCAGGGGCGCTTTCAGATCATCAAGTGGTGTGCTTAGCGAGCAATAACTAGCCGTACTGTTTCGCGCTGGCCGCCTACGAGCAAGGCGCAGGTGTACAAGCCCGCCGTCAGCTTCTGACTATCCAATGATAGTTCGTAGTGCTGGCCTTGGCGCACCTTCCCCTCGTAGAGCGTGGCTACTTGCTGGCCCAACTGGTTGTAAACCACTACTTGCGCCGCTCCATCGAGCACTGGCCGGAAGCTGACGGTAGTCGGGCCGGTGGCCGGATTTGGGTACACGGCTAGCTCCTGCAACCGCCCACTCGGGGCAGCCACGGCCAGCGGCGCACCAACGGCTCCCAGCGGGGTTGTCGTGGTCTGGGTCACTGGGGCCACACCAGTTGTCTGGCTGTACTTGAGCGTGGCGTAGTCATAGCCTGTGTTACTACCGAACGAGAAGCCGGTTACCAATACGTTGCCGGCGCCATCCAGGGCCAGGGCCGCGGGCTCGTCGTAGCTGCTGCCCGCGCCGTTGTAGCGGGCCTCCCAGAGTTGCTCGCCGCTGGCGCTGGCGTACTTGAGCGTGGCGTAGTCGTCGGTGCCGTCCGCGTTGTACGACAAGCCCGTTACGTATACGTTGCCCGTTGTGTCCACCGCTACGGCTGAGGCTTGGTCGTAACTGTCGCCGGGGCCGTTGTAGCGTGCAACCCATACTTGCCGGCCACCATAGTAGGGCGGAATGTAGTCGTACTTCACCGTGGCATAATCATACGTACCATCACTGCTCATAGAGTAGCCCGTCACGTAGGCATCGTCCGCCGCGTCCAGGGCAATGCTTGTCGGCACATCGTCGCCGTTGGCGGGTCCGTTGTAGGTGCTGAATACCACTGCGGCCCCGTTGGTCCCGAGATATTTGACTGTTACATAATCGTAGTTGTTTCGCCCATTGGCGGTAGCTCCGCCCGTCACTACTACGTTGCCGGCTTTGTCTACAACCAAGGCTGTGGCCACCTCGTTGCTGTTGCCATTGCCGCTGCCGGTGTAGCGGGCTTCCCAGAGTTGCTGGCCGCTGGCGGCGGCGTATTTGAGGGTGGCATAGTCGTAGTCGTTCTGGGTGGCATTGGTGGCTCCGCCCGTCACGTACACGTTGCCGGCCGAATCGAGAGCCAAGGCAGAAGCCACTTCGCTGCTGTTGCCGACTCCGCTGTAGCGGGCTTCCCAGAGCTGCCGACCACTAGCGCCGGCGTATTTGACCGTGGCGTAATCGTAGTCGCTCAGGTTGGCCGCTATTGCGCTTCCCGTCACCACCACGTTGCCGGCGGCATCTACAACCAGGGCCGTAGGCATTTCCTCGCCGTTGCTATGGTAGCGCGCGCTCCACAGTTGCTGGCCGCTAGGCGAATACTTAACGGTGGCATAGTCGTAACTGGTACTGTCGCTGTAGGCGTAGCCCGTCACATACACGTTGCCGGCGCTGTCGAGGGCCAAGGCGGTTGGCACCTCGTCGCTGTTGGCGGGGCCATTGTAGCGGACGCTCCACAACTGCTGGCCGCTGGCCGAATACTTGAGCGTAGTGTAGTCGTAACTGGTACTGTCGCTGTAGGCGTAGCCCGTCACGTACACGTTGCCGGCCGCGTCGGTGGCCACATCCGTAGCTACCTCGTTGCCATTGGTCGGCGTGTTGAAACGCGCCTCCCAGAGTTGCTCTACATCACTCTGCACGTACTTGATGGTGGTGTAGGCGGAGCTGGCCGAGGTACCGTTCACGTACACATTGCCAGTGGCACCAACCGCAACGGTTACCGGCTGGTAACCATCGAAGGCGACTCTGGTGTAGCGGGTTTGCCAAAGCTGCTGGCCGTTGGCGCTAGCATATTTCACCGTCGCGAAATCACTGCTCAGCGCGCTAGACGTGGCACTGGAGTAACCCGTCACGTATACATCGCCGGCGGCGTCGAGGGCGAGGCTGTATCCCTGTTCAATACCATTGTTCTGCACTCCGTCGTAGAGGGCCACCCAGAGTTGCTCCCCAGTGGCCGAATACTTCACCGTGGCGTAGTCGAAGCGGGTGGTGCCGCCGTAAGCGGTACCGGTCACAAACACGTTGCCGGCTGCATCTACGGCCAGATCCGTAGGTTGATCATCGCTGGCGAAATTGGGCGAATTGTAGCGCGTAGCCCACAGCTGCTGCCCGCTGGCCGAATACTTCACTGTGGCGTAGTCGTTGGCGGTGGCGCCGTTGGAGTAACCCGTTACGTAGACGTTACCGGCCGCGTCCACGGCCACGCTCGTGGCCCGATCATCCCTGTTGTCGGGGCCATTGTAGCTGGCGGACCACTGGAGCTGGCCAGTGGTCGAGTACTTGCGGGTGAAATAATCCGAGATGTTGCTCCCCGCTATATAAAGATTGTCGGCGGCGTCCAGGGCTAAGCGAGAGCCAAACCCGAAGTCTTGGTCTCCCACAAATAGAATCTGGCCGAGGAAATTGCCGCTCGCCGAGTACTTTAAGGTGGTGTAGTAGTAGCGTCCTTCGACAGAGGAGCCAATGCCGGTTACATACACCGTGCCCGCTGCATCCACGCCCACGTCGGTAGGTCGGTCGTTGAGGACGACGCCCCCAACAGCGCCGAGACCAACCCACAGCTGCTGGCCATTGGCCGCATACTTAATGGTAATGTAGCGCGAAAGGTTGCTGGCACCTGCGGCAGAATACCCGGTTACGTACACGTTGCCGGCGGCGTCTACGGTCATGTCGGTGGCCACATCATTGCCGTTGCCAGCACTATTGTAGCGGGCGCTCCAGAGTTGCTGGCCATCCGGCGAGTATTTAACCGTCGCGAAGTCGTTGCTGCCGTTGCGGAAAGAGTAACCCGTTACGTATGCATTGCCGGCGGCGTCTACCACCATGTCTCTTGCTACGTTGGCAACGGTGCCGAACTCGCTGAAGCGAGCTACCCACGCTTCGGTGGCCGATCCGGAAGTGATAGCCTGGCTGTGCAACCCTCCTACTGCCGGGTTGGCTGGCCGTTGCGCGGCCCCAACGGGGGCGGGCCGGCTTGGCAGGAGCGCGGCTTTGGTTGCCGGCAGCGCGTGAGACAAAGCCGGGGCGCCGGGTGGCAAGAGCAGCTCTTGAGGCAGCGCGGGAAGGAGGTGCGCGTCCCGCCTAGACGGTCGAGGTAGGTTGGTCTGCGCCTGAGCGGCCGACACCTGAAGCAGTAAGCTTGCCGCTAGGGGCAGCAAACGTGTAAAAGCTGATTTCATATGGTGGGATGAAGGTTAGAAAAAGAAAAAGCAGGTCGGGGCCTGCGTACTAGCGAAAGAACACCTATTCCGCTTGCTCTACATGTCACTCTACTTTGGAACCTGCACAGCACCTAAGTCTAATGCAGTTCATTCACGGCTCAGTCTTCGGCCTCAATTTCCGGCGTCAATCGACGAGATTATTAACGAATTAATGCTAATTAATCTACATATGCTAGCAACCTCCTCTCCGCTGTTCGTTGACGGACGCAGCCAATTGCAATAAGCATCGTTTATTGTGCTGAGAGGTGAGAACTTAGCTCCACAAGTATTGATTTTCTACTCCCAACAAATTCGCTTGAACCGCTAGCTATGCCTACGCCCTCTTACCATAAAAAAGCGTCCTCAACTTACGTTTAAGGACGCTTTTAAGATGACTTAGTGTGCTGCCTTAATGGGCAACGTGCAAGCGCACGGATTCGCGCTGACCGTTGACAAGTAAGGAGCAGATGTATAAGCCCGAGGCTAGGTTCCGACTGTCAAGCGGCAAGGTGTAGCGTTGGCCCTGGCGCACGGGGCCCTCATACAAGGTGGCTACCTGCTGGCCGAGTTGGTTGTAGACCTGCACCTGCGCCGGCCCATTCACCAACGAGCGGAAACTTACGGTGGCTTGCGACGCGGCCGGGTTCGGGTACACGGCCAATTCCTCTAGCGCCTCGTGCGCTACGGCTGCCGACAGCGGAGCCGTGCCCGTCTGGGCGTACTTGAGGGTGATGTAGTCGGAGTTGGTGTCGCTGCTTACGGAGTAGCCGGTCACGTACACGTTGCCCGTTGCATCCAGCACAATACTATTGGCTTGGTCTACGCCGTTGCTGGCCCCGTTGTAGCGGGCAGTCCAGAGTTGCTGACCGCTGACGGCGGCATATTTGAGCGTGGCATAGTCGTAGCTTTCGCTGCTGGCGCTGTTATCGGAGTAGCCGGTTATGTAGGCGTTGCCGGCCGCGTCTACGGCCAAGTCGGTGGCTACGTCGGCGCCGTTGCCGGGGCCATTGTAGCGGGCGCTCCACAGTTGCTGGCCACTAGCCGAGTACTTGAGCGTGGCGTAGTCGGAGCTGCTGAAGCCCTCCCCGCTATACGAGCGGCCCGTTACGTACACGTTGCCGGCCGCGTCCACGGCGAGTTTGGTGGCCCAGTCGTTGCGGCCACTGGTTCCGTTGTAGCGGTTAACCCACTGCTGTTCGCCGCTGGCCGAGTACTTAACGGTAGCGTAGTCGTAGCCGCTGCTGCCCCCGAGGGAGTAGCCCGTCACGTACACGCTGCCAGCGGCGTCTACCGCTATGTCGGCAGCCGAGCCGTTGCCGTTGCTGATGCCGCTGTAACGGGCTTCCCAGAGCTGCTGGCCGCTCGCCGAATATTTCAGGGTAACATAGTCGGAACGGCCGTAGGAAGCGCCCGTCACGTACACATTGCCGGCCGCGTCGAGCACCAAGGAGCTGGCTTGATCCACGCTGCGGCCCGCGCCGTTGTAGCGAGCTTCCCAGAGTTGCTGGCCATTAACGCCGTCGTACTTGATGGTGGCGTAGTCGCTGCCACTGCCAACGCCTATCGAGGAGCCCGTCACGTACACGTTGCCCGCCGCATCGAGGGCGAGGTCGGTGGGCTCGTCGGCGCTATTGCCAGGGCCGTTGTAGCGGGCAGTCCATAGTTGCTGGCCACTGGTTGAATATTTGATGGTAACATAATCGGTGGTGCTGGTGCCGGTTACGTACACGTTGCCGGCCGCGTCCACTACCACACTCGTTGCTTGATCGTAGCTGTTGCTAGGGCCATCGTAGCGGGCTTCCCACAGTTGTTGGCCGCTGGCCGAATACTTGGTCGTGGCGAAGTCGTAGCGGTTGTCGCTGCCCAGCGAGTACCCGGTTACGTACACGTTGCCGGCCGCATCCACGGCTACGGCTTTCGCTACATCATCGTTGTTACCGGGCTTGGTATCGGTATAGTGAGCGGCCCAGAGTTGCTGAATCCCAACCGACTGAGCGTATGAAACGGATGCAGGAACTAACAGGCTTGCGGCTAATGGCAATAAGTGCGTAAAGAAGTGTTTCATATAATAAAGGCTAGAAGGATAATGGCGTTTGAGGTGGTATACGTATTGTAGAAAGAAAGTTGTATTAAATCCAATCTTCTCACATAAGTACAATATAATAATCTGATACACTAGGATTGAACAAAGAATAAAATCTTAAGTAGGATAAAATCTTGAATAAATAGACCCTGGCTAAAAGATATATTTGTTATTTAAATGCAAATAATTATTGTTCTAACAGCTATTTAACAGCTTTTTCATCCGCTATAGTTAAACTTGTAGAAACGGATATTGCGGGTCCAATTATTTTTCAAACACCCAGCAATAAACTACAGTGTAAACGCCGCTGAGCACGGCCAACTCTGGCAGCGGCTGACAAGCGCGCTAGACTATCTTGCGTTTACTGCATTATGCGTATCGCCAACTCGCGCACCGGAGCCTGCCGAAAACACGCCATCAAGCTCATTGTCGCTAGCTGCTCTTTTGGCAGCTCTCTATAGCGGAGTTTAACGCTGAAGGTTTCATCGAAGGGGAAGGGCTGCACGCGTACCTGGCTTTGCGTTAGCCAGTGTGCCTGAATAAGTTGGCGATGGGTGAACGAGAAGTAATCGGAAAACGGAATCCCGTTGCGGTACCAGGGGTGCTCATGGGCTTTGTCGGCGCCTGGCTCATTTAGACATAAATAGAGCGACAGCCGGTCCGCGAACTTCAGGAGTTGTAGGTGGAAATCGAGGACTTGCTGTTGCGCGTTCGTGTTAAGATTAAGTTGCTGCTGCAAGCGTTGCTGGCGCTGCTCTTCGGTTGCCAGAAAGGCTTGTCCGACCTCGGTTTTGGCTAGGTCGGGAAAACCGGTGTAGTGCAAGCTGCAAAGCAGACCCGCATAGGCAGCCATGTGCTCTACTTCCAGTATTCCCTGCTGATAGTGTTGAATTTTGGGTTCAACCGGAAAGTCGAGAAAGGAATGCGGCGCGTGCGTTTGCTCGTTCCAGCGGGGCGCGGCATCCAACGGAATCCACCCCCGGTCGTGCTGCTGAACGGCCAATTCCACTTCCGGCCGCAGGGCCGCACCCTCGAAATAATGAGGGTGCCAGTGTTCGATCAGCACGCCCGCTACCCGTGCATGATCGTGCTGGTTCACGTAGTAAAAGCTGGCAGGGGTTTCCCGAACAATCATAGCTAACTCCAACGGCGGGGTGAGTTGCAGAACGACTGCCCAACCCTAACTTATCCGACTTATACGGATGTAGCCTATTGAACAGCACCCTCAACGAGCAGGGCAAAGGCCGCGTGTTGGCAACTAACCTCTGCCTTTTATAGCTACTACCTGCACGTTGCGCTCGACACGAAAAGCAGGTGACCGGCAGAGGTAGTACTCGTGGCCTCGTTGGGCACGCTGGTGCTTCCTTATGCCTTCTCCCCTATCGTCCATCCTTTGCGGGGTACGGGCGTCTGGTCGGGGCCAGGAATCAGCTTGTCGAGCACGGCGCCGGTGGTGAAGGCGTAGATGCCTTTGTGCAGGAGGTCAATGGCCTGCTCGTCGCGGGGCCAGGTCCAGGGCAGGGCGCCTACGCCCGTGGCATTCTCCAGCGTTTGGTCGTTGAGTAAGCGTAGGTTCATGAACAGGAAAGAGCCCATAGGTCCCCGTAGGCCACGCTCGGCCATCAAAGCCCGCGCGACACCCATCAGAATGCCCTGGCCCCAGTGCATGGTCCAATTGAGGCCGAGCCGTTCTTCGTCGGGTTTGTGTGGTAGGCCGAGCAGCTTTTCCAGTACGTGCGCGGGCACGTACGAATCGGGGCGCTTGGTGAAACGCTGTTCGATTTTTTCGGCCAGCGTCATGGCGGCCACGCCAGCTACACCTGCTGCCAGCCCGTAAAGTATGGTTTTGCCTGTCATAGTACCTTCTTCGCGTCTGGCTTTTGCCCGACTTTGTTTTGTATGGATAAGAAATTTTCAAAAGCCCCGGATTTCTTGGTCGTGCTTGACCTTGATTCGAGGCTGCACCTGCTGTTCTCTACGGCAGTTGACCGAGGTAGTTTGAAGAAAAAAGGGCTTATCGCACTAGTGTTCAGCTTACTACCGCGCCTCCGAGCGTGACTAGGGCGTAGCTTACGCGAAGCGCCAACCCAGTACTACACAGCTAGCTAGGGCGGGTTGGTGGGGCTGTGCTTTCTCGTGTTCTTGAGCGGGCGGTGGCGAAGAGTCGTTTCACGCGCAAACAAATCGTTGTTCCGGCGTTCGTTGAAGCGGAACAAGGCCCTTCGCCAGCTCAGGAAGCCAACCAATACCAACCCCCCAGCCTACTCTTCACTGTTCTGCCGGTTGCGCGTAGTACTTTCGCCTTCTTTCTACGCTGCTATTCCACCCGTATGCCCGGCTACCAGTCGCTGCCCGATATTCTTGACTTAGAGAAAACGCCGCTCCAGGAGCGGCCCGTTGCGCCCGATACGTTTACGATGGTGCAGCGGGGGGCCGCCTTGAATCCGCAGACGCTGGCGTTGCGCTTCGTGCTCAATGGCGAGAAGCCCACGCACTCTGTTGATTTCACATACGCCACGCTGCTAAAACGCCTGTACCAGACGGCCAACGCCCTGCATGCCTTGGGGGTGCAGCCAACGGATGTGGTGTCGTATCTGCTGCCCAACCTGCCGGAAACCACCTTCACGTTTATGGGCGGGCAGGTGGCGGGCATCGTCAACCCGATCAACCCGCTGCTGGAGCCCGCGCAGATTGCCGACATCCTGAACGCCTGCGGCACCAAAGTACTTGTTACGCTGCGGGCCTTCCCAAAAACCGATATCTGGCAGAAAGTGGAAGCCCTGGCGCCCCTGGTACCCACCCTGGAAACGGTGGTGACGGTGGATTTGCTGCCCTACCTGCCCACGCCTCAGCGGTTGCTGGTGGGGGCTTTGCGGCTCGGGCAGCACCGGCCCGCGCTGCCGGGCCAGCGGGTGGTTGATTTCCAGGAAATCCTGAAAGCCCAACCCGCCGACCGCCTACTGTCGGGGCGCGTTATTGCGGCTACCGACAGGGCCGGCTATTTCCATACGGGTGGCACAACCGGCGTACCCAAAATTGTGTCGCTCACCCACCGCAACCTCACCGTTATTACCAGCGGCACCGAGTTGCTGCTCGGGCGCACCGAGGAAACGGGGCCCTTGGTGTTTTTCTGCGGTTTGCCGCTGTTCCATATCAACGGAGTGGTCGTGACGGTGTGCGCCCCCTGGTCGATGGGGCACACGCTGGTACTGGGCAGCCCCCAGGGCTACCGGGGGCCGGGTATTATTGCCAACTTCTGGCACTTGGTGGAACACTACCGCATTGCCTTGTTTAGTGGCGTGCCGACCGTGTTTAGCCGGCTGCTGGAAGTGCCCGTTGCCGGGCGCGACCTGAGCACGTTGCGCTACGCCATCTGCGGGGCCGCGCCATTGGCTATGGGGTTGATTCAGGAGTTCGAGCGCCGGACGGGCTTGCGCATCGCCGAAGGCTACGGCTCCACCGAATGCTCCTGCACGACCACCGTCACGCCCTTCGCGGGCGACTATGTGGCGGGTTCTATCGGGCTGCGCTTGCCCTACCAGGACGTGCGCGTGGTGGTGCTCGACCCCGAAACCAGCCAGTACGTGCGCCCGGCCAGCCCCAACGAGAGCGGCACCATCGTGGTGCGCGGCGAGAACGTGTTCGGTGGCTATTTACAGCCCGAGCACAACCAAGGTATTTGGGTGGACGTCGGCGACGGCCAGGGCCTGTTTTTCAATACCGGCGACTTGGGCCGGCAAGACGAGCGGGGCTACTTCTACATCACTGGGCGGCAGAAAGAGCTGATTATCCGCGGCGGCCACAACATCGACCCCAAGGTAATCGAGGAAGTGCTCCAGCAGCACCCCGCCGTGGCCCTCGCCGCCGCCATCGGCAGCCCCGACGCCGACGTGGGGGAATTGCCCGTGGCCTACGTCACCCGCGCCCCCGGCCAAACCGTTACGGAAGCTGAACTGCTTGCTTACGCCGCCGAGCATATTCCCGAACGCGCCGCCGTTCCCAAGCGCATCTACCTCGCCGACGAGCTGCCCCTGACGGCTATTGGCAAGATTCTCAAGCCCGCCCTGGTGAAGCAGGAAATCAGCCGGGTGTTCGGGGCACGGCTAACTTCTATTTCGGGCCTCACCGTCCGCCAGCTAACCGTCCGCGACGATAGGCAGCGCGGCTTGGTGGTAGCTATTGAGGCCTCCGGTGCCGCCGGACTGGACGTAAAGCAGGCGGTGTACGAAGCTCTCCAGGGCTACACTGTACCCCACGAGTTGCGGGTGACAAAGGAGTAGCTTAAGCAGGCTAGCCGCCGGTGTCAGCGCCGACTAGCGTAGCCTCTGCTGCTTGGGCAGCCGAAGCAGCCGAAGCAGCAGGGGTGGGCTCATACACCAGCACGTAGGCGGGGGGCAGGTTGAGCAAGACATGGGTTTCGTCGAGCGGGCGAAAGAATTTGCCGAACAGCTTCTTGTTTTGGAGGGAATACTGAAAGAGAATCAGCTTGCCGGAGGAAAGCAGGATTTTTCGGGTGTGTTCGAGAATGCGCCAACCCAGCCGCCGGGGCAACGAGGAAAAAGGCAAGCCGCACACCACGTAGTCCACCTCACTGATTCCGCGCTTGTGCAGGTACTCTCCCGTTTGGTCGGCGGAGCCGTGGATGATGTACACGTTGGGCTGGCCCACGTATCGTTGGCGGAGTAACTGCGCAAAACGGCGGTTCACTTCCACCAGCACAATCACCGTTTCTGCTTTGCGGCGCTGTATCAGAATATCGGTGAACACGCCCGTACCGGGGCCATACTCGACAATACAACGAGCCGTAGTGAAATCGATGGGCTCGGTTACTTTATTGGTTAGCTCACCGGAGCTAGGTATCAGGGAGCCAACGGTGGCGGGGTTACGGAAGAACTCTCCGACAAAGGAAGATATAGGTAGCATGAGCAGCAGCTAGGGTGGAACGAGGGATAGCCAATTGGCCTCAGCAGCTTGTACGGCCTATTGTTGCCGCAGGTATAGGGTTCAGCTTACTTCGCACGCCGTGCTTGGGTTGGCAGTAGGGTAGCTGAAACTGCGGCTACGTTGCCTTTCCCCGCTCGGAAACCAGCGGTTGGCCGGCCCTGAAACCACCGGCTACGGTCTCCCCTCTGGCCCGGCAGCCTGACTTGCGCGGCCGTAGCAGCACTTGCTACAAGTACTTTCGCAACCCGAACTAGCTGGCCACCGACAACGCAGTGCTGCCGATAGCCGCCAGCACTGCTAGCGGGGCAAGTAGATGCGGAAGGTGCTGCCCTGCCCCACTGTGCTATCCACCTCCACGTGCCCCCCGGCCTGGTGCACCAGGCGGTTGACTAGGTACAACCCCATGCCTGAGCCGGCTACCTCGGGGTGAAAACGGCGAAACAGTTGAAACAGCTCCGGACCGTGGCGCTTCAGGTCGATGCCGCGGCCGTTGTCTTGCACGCAAAGCACCGAGGCCCCATCGGCAAGCGTCGTGCTGACTTGAATGCTGGGGTGGCGGCTGGGCTCGGCGTACTTGAGGGCGTTGCTGAGCAGGTTGTAGAGCATGCTGTGCAAGCTAGGCCGGGCCATGCGCAGCGTAGGCGCGGCACTGAAGTTTAAAGTGAAAGCCGCAGTTTGCTCTTGGGGTTGCAGGGCCCGCACAATCTCTTCGGCGAGGGGCTGCAACGCCACTGCTTCTTCGGGCACCTGCTCTAGCTCCCGCTGCTGCTGCACCACCGCCGTCAGCCCCTGAATCGTGCTCAGAATCTGCTGCAAGGCGTCCTCAAACATACCTATCATGCTGGGGGCGGCCGGATCGTGAAAGGTAACGTCGCGCCTGAGCTCGGCAAAGAGCCCTACCATGTTGTCGATGGGTTGCTTGAGGTCGTGGGAGGCCGTGTACACAAAGCTGTCCAGGTCGGCATTGATGCGGGTGAGCTGCTCGTTCTTCACGAGCAGCAGTTCGTTGGCCCGGGCCAGTTGCTCGCGCTGCTCCTCGGCCTGGGCTTTGGCCCGCAGCAGTTCCTGCTCGTACTTGCGCCGGTCGGTGATGTCGAACAGGCTGACGCGCACCACCAGCGGCTGGCCGTTGGTATCGCGCAGCAGCACAGCATTTAGGAGCACCGGCAGCGTGGTGCCGTTTTTGCGCCGTAGCATGTAGCTAATTTCTCGCACCTGGCCCTGTAGCAGCAGCAAGGGCGCGCAGTGGGTTTCGTAGTGCAGGCGTCCGCCCACAGTTAGCAGTTGCTGCAAGCACTGCCGAGCCACTAGCTCCGGGCGCGTATAGCCTAGCCAGCTCAGCAAGGTTTGGTTTACTTTTACCAGCGTACCGTCGGGCAGGCAGGAGCAGTAGCCGCAGGGCGCGTGCTCGTAGAAATCGTTGGGATTTTCCGCGGTTAGGCGCAGATCCAACTCGGGTAGCCACTCGTCGTCACCATCACTCATAGCTAGGGAGTACGCGTAAAATCCACAAAACGGCTAATTGCCAAGACCGTAGCCTCCGGTACACTCAGGTGCGGGCAGTGGCCCGAGGTATCGAGCACCACCAATTGGCTATCCGGCATTTGCTGCTGCATATACGTCCCGACGGCCAAGGGCGCCAGCACGTCCTGGGTGCACTGCAAAATCAGGCTCGGCGTGCGCACCCGGGGCAGATCGGCGCGGTTGTCGGACAGAAACGTGACGCGAGCGAAATGCCGGGCAATGGTGGGGTCGGTGTTGCAAAAGCTGTTGTTGAGCTCGGAGGTCAGCTCGGGCCGGTCGGGGTGGCCCATAATCACCGGCGTTATGGCACCCGACCACCCAAGGTAGTTGTCGTTCATGGCGGCCAGTAGTTCCTCGATATCGGCCCGCTCGAACCCACCAGTGTAGCCAACATCGTTGAGGTAGCGCGGCGAGGGTGCCACCAGCACCAACCGGTGAAAACGCGCCGGTTCTTCAATAGCGGCCAGCACGGCAATTATGGCGCCCACCGAATGGCCCACCAGTAGTACCTCACGCAGGTTGAGTTCGCGCACTACGGCCAGCACGTCCTCGGCATGCGCAGTCAGGGAGCTATAGCGCTCCGCGTCGTAAGCCGTTAGGGTTGATTGCCCCGCCCCCATCAAGTCGAGCAGCACCACCTGGTAGTTGGCCTCGAAAGCCGGGGCCACCAGCCGCCACATGTGCTGGTTGCAGCCGAAGCCATGGATAAATACCATGGCCTGGGTTCCCGCCCCAGAAACAGTAACGTGATGCCGCTTTAGAATATCCATACTTTCTCGAGAAATACTAGGTAAGCACTTAAAGCGCGGCGCGGCGCTACTACCAGGACTGGCTGCGCCTTCTTTGCGCCCTAAGATAGTAGGCCCAGGCAGTAACAAAACCGTTGGCGAAACTCACTTACCTAAAGCAGCTGACTACAAAGCCGCCAGAATTTGCCACTAGCTTGCCCTACGCAATCTGGTGGTTGGCTTTGGCTGATGCAAAGCAGCTAGCGGTTGTGGCTCTTCAAATAAGTGCTGAACACCTAGTTAACTACCTTCGTCCCAGCTACTTTAAATAAAGCGGTTCTGCGGTGCTTATCGAAGCATGGGCGTCCTTTTGGCGGCTAGTGTTGGATGGGTCCTCAAGCACCACTTACCCTCGATGCTCGTCTATAACTCTAGCACTAAGCCAGCGGTATACTCTCAACTCCTCAACTGGTGTTCTTTATTCATGAAAAACAAGCATCTACGCAATACAACTGTCGTTATTACGGGAGCCTCCAGCGGCATTGGACGAGCCACCGCGCTGACGTTTGCCCGCCACGGGGCTCGTTTAGTTTTAGCGGCCCGGCGCGCGGCCGTTCTGGCCGAGGTAGTGGCGGAATGTGAGGCGTTGGGCGCCGAGGCCCTGGCCGTTCCCACCGACGTCACGGATGCCAAGGCCGTGCAGCGCCTCGCCGAAGCAGCCGTGGCTTTTGGTGGCCGGCTCGATGTGTGGGTCAACAACGCGGGCAGCGGGGCCATTGGGCCATTCGAAACCATTCCGCTGGCCACGCACGAGCAGGTGCTGCGCATCAACTTGTTTGGGTACCTGTACGGGGCCTACGCCGTGCTGCCCATCTTCCGGCGGCAAGGCCGAGGCCTGCTCATCAACGTAATATCGCTGGGCGCCTGGCTGCCCGAGCCATACACCGTTGCTTACAGCGCCAGCAAGTACGGCCTGCGCGGCCTCATGGACACCCTGCGCACCGAGCTCAGCACCGAGCCGCACATCCACGTTTGCGACGTGCACCCGGCCTACATCGACACGCCCGGCTTTCAGCACGGCGCCAACTATACCGGCCGCGTTATCAAGCCCGCGCCGCCCGTATTTCCGGCCCAGAAGGTAGCTGATGCTGTTGTTAAGCTAGTTGACCACCCGCGGCCTTCCACGATGGTAGGCTGGACGGCTCCTGCTCTTCGGCTGCTTTACAACCTGGCTCCGGCCGCCACCCGCTGGGGCGGCATGCGCCTACTTCAGCGGTATTTGCAACAAGCCGAGCGCGCCCCCATCTCCGACGGCAGCCTCTTCACGCCCACCCCCGCCCGCCACGGCACCGACATTTCCGGCGGCTGGCGACGCCCAACTTCCTCTTCTGGTGGCTCCAACTCTAAGTGGCTAGGTGCCGCCGTGGCAATGGTTGCTGCCGCAGCGGGCTTCTACGCGTGGCAGCAGCGCCCAAGCTCCAATCCGCAACAAACGCCTGAATCAGAGTGAGGGCCGCTGGTAAGTTAGCTCCACACCGAAATCAACCGCGTAGCAATCCAAGGTTGGAAGTGTCGAAATAAGCGAAAGGTATGCGCTGTTCTTTAGAGCTTAAGTTGCTACGCGGCGGCCATCAACTCAAGTTAGAGACTATCCGCATAGGGCCTTGTCATTCCGACGCAGGAGGAATCTGAGGAAAGACGTTCAATAACTTCATTCAGATTCCTCCTGCGTCGGAATGACAAGGCCTTAACGGTTAAATTCTTAGTTTACAGGACAAGGGCAGCTACCTCATAGACTAGAAGTTGGGTCGAGCACGCTAATTCCCGCTGCTTTGGAAGCGCGCTAGGTACGGGGCGGTGCGGCTGCCTTTGCTATTGACCACCTGCTCGGGGGGGCCGGCGGCTACTACTTGGCCGCCCTCGTCGCCGGCGCCGGGGCCCATATCCAGCACATAGTCGCTGCCAGCTACTACGCGCATGTCGTGCTCCACTACGATGACGGTATTGCCGGCTTCCACCAAGCCGTTGAGTTGGACTAGAAGCTTTTCCACGTCGGCGGGGTGCAGGCCGGTAGTGGGCTCGTCGAGGACGTAGAGCGAGTTGCCCCGTTGAGCGCGCTGTAGTTCGGTGGCTAGCTTGATGCGCTGGGCTTCGCCGCCCGATAGCTCGGTGGCGGGCTGACCGAGGCGCAAGTAGCCCAGGCCGACTTCGCGCAGCACCGTGAGGGCGCGGTGCACGGGCAGTTCCTCGGCGAAGAACTCCCAGGCCGCATCCACCGTCAGGGCCAATACCTCGGCTATGTTTTTGTCGCGGTAGGTTACTTCCAGCGTTTTAGCGTTGTAGCGTGCCCCGTGGCAAACGGGGCAGGGCGCGTACACGCTCGGCAGAAACAGCAATTCCACCATCACGAATCCTTCGCCCTGGCAATTCTCGCAGCGGCCTTTGACCACGTTGAAGGAGAAGCGGCCGGCGTCGTAGCGCCGCTTGCGGGCCGTTGGCGTGGCCGCGAACAGCTTGCGCACGTGGTCGAAGAGGCCGGTGTAGGTGGCCATATTGGAGCGCGGCGTGCGGCCAATCGGCTTCTGATCTACGCGCACCAGCCGCTTGAGCTGCTCCATGCCAGCTATGATGTGGCCGCCGGTTGAATTAGGAATTAAAAATGAAGAATTAAGAATTTCGTCTTCTTGTTCTTCGTCAATTCTTAATTCTTCATTTTTAATTCCTAATTCCTTAGCCACCAGTTCCACCAGCACCTGGCTTACCAAGCTGGATTTGCCGGAGCCCGATACGCCCGTGACGGTAGTGAACACGCCCAGCGGAAAAGCCACGTCGAGCTTATTAAGGTTGTTGCGCGTGACGCCCTCTAGCTTCAGCCAGCCAGTGGGCGTGCGCGGTACCCGAGTTGTTGGCTTGGCATCGGAAGTGAACAGGTAGCGGCGCGTCTGCGAGGCTTGCACCGCGGCCAGGCCCGCGGGTGGGCCGCTGTAGAGCACCTCCCCGCCTTGCTCGCCGGCCGCCGGCCCCACGTCCACCAGCCAATCGGCTTGCCGAACCACGTCCAGGTTGTGCTCGACCACAAACAACGAGTTGCCGGCTTGCTTCAGCGCAGCCAGCGCCGTTAGCAAGGCCTCGGTGTCGGAAGGGTGCAGGCCGGCCGAGGGTTCATCGAGCACATACACCACCCCAAACAGATTGGAATACAGTTGCGTAGCCAGCCGCAGCCGCTGCAACTCCCCCGGCGATAAAGTAGGCGTGCTGCGCTCCAACGATAAGTAGCCCAACCCCAAATCCAGCAGCACCGCCAGCCGGGCGCACAAATCGGCGGCGATACGCTGGGCCACAATAGCTTGCTCGGGGTGCGCGGCGTCCTGCTTTTTGCGGCCCGCGGCCGTGCCGTCGGCGTAGGGTCGCAGCAAGGCCGCCACCCGCTTGAGCGGCAAATACGACAGTTCGGCAATATCCAGCCCCGCAAAAGTCACCGACAACGACTCGGGCCGCAGCCGCTTGCCGTGACACAGCGGGCACTCGGTGCTGAGCATGTACTGCAAGGCGCGCTTTTTCATCAGCGGGCTTTGGGTATTGGCGAAGGTGTGCAGTACGTGCCGCTTGGCGCTGCTGAACGTGCCCATGTAGTTGGGTGGCTCCTGGCGCTTGAGGGCGCGCTGCGTTTCAGCGGGCGAGTAGCCGGGGTAAACGGGCACCACCGGCTGCTCCTCGGTGAACAGAATCCAGTCCCGGTCTTTCTGGGGCAAGTCGCGCCAAGGCCGGTCCACGTCGTAGCCGAGCGTAACGAGGATGTCGCGCTGATTCTGGCCGCCCCAGGCTTGGGGCCAAGCCGCAATGGCCCGCTCCCGAATCGTGAGCGAATCGTCGGGCACCATAGAGCGTTCGGTTACCTCGTAGGTGCGGCCCAGGCCGTGGCAGGTGGGGCAGGCGCCTTCGGGGGTGTTCGGCGAAAAGGCTTCGGCGTAGATGATGCCCTGGCCCGCCGGGTAGTTGCCGGCCCGCGAATACAGCATGCGCACCAGGTTGGAAAGCGTGGTAACGCTGCCCACCGACGAGCGGGTGGTGGGCGTGCCGCGCTGTTGCTGCAAGGCCACAGCCGGGGGCAGCCCCTCAATGGCATCCACTTCGGGCACCGCCATCTGGTGAAACAGCCGCCGCGCGTACGGCGACACCGATTCCAGGTAGCGCCGCTGCGCCTCGGCATAAAGCGTCCCGAAAGCCAACGACGACTTGCCAGACCCCGATACGCCCGTAAACACGACCAGCGCATCCCGCGGAATTTCGACGTCGATATTTTTCAGGTTGTGCTCCCGCGCCCCTCGGACGCGCACAAAGCCAGTAAACTCTTGTGGTGGATGGGGTTGCGTGTTTTTCGCCATGAAGTGCAGGGCCACTAGTACGTAGCAGATGCCCTATGGTACGCAAAACCGACCAAGCTTGCCGAGTTGCAAGTGAACTATCGAAAGGGCTTCTGCCTCATCGAAAACCAGCGTGTTTTCAAGTTGACCTAGAGGCGGTAGCGCGAAGCCTTTGCGTCGCGTCTCGTTACCCGGTTGACGTTGCCTCTCCAACAAGATCTTACGAAATACGAAGCAAAGGCTTCGCGCTACAACCCAAGAACTGCTTTAAGTTGGGCTTATTTGAAGTGCACTACCAGCCAGTTGCCCGATGTTGCGTACACTACTCTCACCCCACTCCTACCCGCTATGGAACAACAAACCCGCAAACGAATGGTCGAAGAACTACGCAACTTGCTCGTGCAGGGCAATGCCCACGTTACTTTCGAGGACGCCTGTGCCAACGTGCCGCTGCCGCTGCTCAACCAGCCCGTTCCCAACCTGCCGTACACCGTCTGGCAATTGGCCGAGCACATCCGGATTGCGCAGTTGGATATTGTGGAGTTCTCCATCAACCCAGCTCATACCTCGCCCAAATGGCCCGATGAGTACTGGCCAGCGCCGGAAACCCAGGGCGACGCGGCTAGCTGGCAGGCCACGCTAGCGCAAATCAAGCACGACCGGGACCGATTTATTGCCGTGCTTGAAGACCCAGCCCAAGACCTGTTTGCGCCCTTCCCGCATGGCACCGGCCAGACACTTTTCCGGGAAGCACTGCTGATTGGCGACCATAACGCCTACCACACCGGCCAGATTATTCTGGTGCGGCGCCTGCTCAACGACTGGGAGTAGCCCTGCCTCGGGCACTCAACCGCTTTGGCAGCAGTAGCCTGCATTGGGCGCCCGCGCTAGTGGGTGGTGGCCGCTTTTACATCGTAGGAGAAGACTGCGAATTTATCGTCTGCATGTGGTTGATTGGCCGCGCCGTTGTTTGGCGGCGCAAGCGGAAGGCCAACACGCTCAGCAGGATACCAAAAGCAAAGGCGTAGCAGCCAACCCACCACGCCACGACCACGGCCCCCGCCACGGGCACCAACAGCAGCAGTATGCCAAAGCCAACAGACAGCAGGCCACCCACAATCAACACCCATTCGTTGGTGATCTGCTTGCGCAGCCGAATGCCCGTTGCGATTTGCAGTACCCCCGTTATGATGGCCCACGCGGCCACTACATAAAGCAGCGCTAATGAGGTAACCCCGGGCCATAGCAGGGTGATGATGCCCGCCAGTAAACTAGCCACACCTTCCACGGCCAATGACCACCAGCGAGGTTGGTGCCGGCCGCCACGGAAAGCCGCCACCAAAGTCAGGACGCCGTTGATGAAGTAGTAGCCGCCAAACAAGGAAACCAACACCAGCAGCGTAAGCCCCGGCATCAGAAACGTGAGCAAGCCGAAGACCACAGCGGCAAAGCCGCGCAAGAGTAGCACCCACCAGTTTGAGTGCAGAACCGATTCAGCTGTGATTTGCATAACCGTCTGAGTGAAGTAATTACCGCTTGATAGTCGACTTTTATTACCCTCGACCCACGGCCCATGTTGCGGACGAGCAAGCCCAAATTTTCGAAAATCCGTATTCCACTCCATTCAAGCCTCCGTATTTTCCCTTATTAATTTGCGCTTGCTCGGCCTCTTTTCGGTGGCCCGCCAGGCACCGCAGGCACCCTAGCTGGCATCCCGTGATTGGATGGCCAGAACTGCCCCTTTGTAAAGGCATCGTAGGCAGTAGCGCGAAGCCTGAGCTTCGCGTATCGTAGCACGAGGTCGTTGCTACGCAAGCAGTGCCGGTCATGCTACGATACGCGAAGCTCAGACTTCGCGCTACCGCCTCCCACGCTCTTACCTGAACCGAAGGTTGGCAAAGCCACGGGTTGCCTTTCCACAGCGTTTGCTTGGTGGGCCGCTAACAGGAGGGTGCAGGATGGAATGGCCGCGCCAAGTGGCGTCTTTTAGCTAGATGATAACCAGGCCATTGTTGTGCCCCGTGAATCAATAAAAGACCCACCCCCAGGATGCGCGCTATGAAAAGAACCTCTGTATTACTCTTGGCGGCGCTCAACACCGCTTTCCTACTGGCGCCGCCGGCATCCGCCCAGATTGGCACCCGGTTTCCCTCGGAGCGCAAAGTGGTGAAGGACCCCGTGACGGGCACTATGCTCACCTTCCTGACCAGCACCCCCAAAGGCGACGCCAAAATCTACCAAACCCACAACCAATGGACTTCCGACGGGCAGTGGCTGATTTTTCGCTCGGGCCGCGTGCCCAAGGAAGCCATGGCCGTGAACGAGAAAACCGGCGAGATGGTGCAGGTGACGGAAGGTGGCTACACCGGCATGCTCAACATTGCCCGCAAGTCGATGAAGCTTTATTTCATGCGCAACGTGGGCGCCGAACCGGCCCCAAACACAGCTCCCGACCCCGCCCGCAGCGTGCAAATCATTGAGGTGGACTTAGCCAAGCTGTTCGCCGACAGCAAAGCCGGCAAGATGCAGCCCGCCACGGTGTACCAGCGCGTCTGCGGCACCACCCCGCCCGAAATCGGGGCCGGCGGCGACATGGCCCTCGATGGCAACGAAGACGTGGTGTACTTCCGGGTAGGCAAAACCGAAGCTGCCAAGCACCTGCCCGCCGACGCCAAAATCAGCAGCTCGTTTGGGCCGCGCAAAATGGGCGCTGGTCCGGCGGGTTTGGCTGGCATGAACATCAAAACCGGAGCTATCAAGCACGTCGTGTCGGTGCCGTTTCAGATTGGGCACGTGCAAACCAACCCCTGGGTGCCCGGCGAGATTATCTTCTGCTGGGAAACCGGCGGCAAGTCGCCGCAGCGCACCTGGACCGTGCTGGCCGATGGCACCGGCCTGCGCCCGCTCTACCCGGAAGCCGACTTTGAATGGGTGACGCACGAGGCCGTTATTGCGCCCGACGAAGTGGCCATTGCCATCATGGGCCACCGCAAAATCAACTTCAACAAAGACACGCAGGCGGCCACCGCCACGGCCAGCACCGCCAGTTCGCAGCCCGCCACCACCCCCGACCAGCGCAACCCCGGCCAGGAAGATGCCTGGGGGCCCTCGGGCACCCGCGAAAAGCCTACCGGCCTCGGCATCGTGAACCTACGAACCCGCGAAACAACTATTGCCGGCCAAACCCCGAGCGGCAGCGGCCTCTGGCACGTACACGGCTCTTCGGATGGCCGCTGGGCGGTCGGCGACGATTTTTCGCGTAGCCTCTACCTCATCGACCGCCACACGCGGGAAATGATTCTGCTCAGCACCGGCCACAAAGAAACCGCCGCCGACCACCCCCACCCCACCTTCAGCCCCGACGGCACCCGCATCCAAATCCAATCGGCCATGCTCTCCGCCGACAACCGCTCGATGAACATTTGCATCGTGCCCGTACCGGAAGCCTGGCTGAAGCGCAAGTACCCAACCCCGGCTAAGTAGAAGCCAATGAACAGGCCTCGAACTAGCCTCGTTTATGAGAAAGGAAAATCCAGTAAACGTAAAAGTTCGGGCCCTGCCACAGACAAAGCCCCAACGGGCCGTCACCAATTATAGTAGGTGCCGACCCGTTGGGGCTTGCATGTTTATTTGTCGAGTTGCTTCTATCCCGTTGCACCTACCAAGAGCCAGAAAATGACAAGGCGCTGTTTCCCTTCTACGTCAGCACCTTTTTACTGTCCTTTTCTTTGACTTTGCGCGGACGGTCGTCGTCGCCGAGCAGCATACCCCAAGGCTTGAGCGCCTCTATTCGGTCGAAGACGATCTTAAGGATGGCCATGCCGGGCAGCGCCAGGAACATGCCCGGAATGCCGCCAATAGCGTTGCCGACCAGCACCCCCACCACGGCGGCTAAGGCATTCACCTGCACCTTGCCCGCCACAATGCGCGGCACCAACAGGTTGTTGTCAATGAACTGAATCAGCATGTAGACCCCCACCACCCCGAGCGGATAGATGTAACCGTCTTTGGTTATAAAAGCCATCAGCACGGGCAACAAAATGGCAATCAGGCCGCCCACGTAAGGGATAAAGTTCAGCAAGGCCCCTAATACGCCCAGCAACAAAGCATACGGGATGCCCAGTATCAGCAGCCCGGTTACGTTGAGCGTTGCTACAATGGCCCCTTCAATCAGCAGGCCCGTCATGTAGCTCTGGATGGTGCTTTTGCTTTCGTGGAGCACTTCTTCCACTTCCGGATCATGCCGGCGCCCCGAAAAAACCTGGATGACGAAGTTGACCAGCCGCTCCCGATACAAAAGCAGCAAAAAGATATACACCGGCACCAGCGTAGACACCACCAGCAACCCCGATACGGTGGAGAGGGCCTGCCCGGCCAGGGCTGTAGCGCGGCTCGTGGCCTGCTGCAACCACCCCAGAAGGCGCTCATTGGTGATTCCGAAACGGGCATCGAGCCAGCCCACTAGCTGCCGCTGGGTTTGCAGTAGCTTGGTTTTGAAGAGCGGCATCTGCGTAGCCAATTCCCCGGCTTGCAGGTAAATAAAGTAGAGAATACCCAGCAAAACAGCTACCCCCAAGAGCACCGTCAGGGTAATGGCCAGTAACTCCGGCACCCGGCGGCGTAGCAGCCACTGCTCGATTGGGAGCAGCAGAATAGCGAAGATAGCGGCGAAGAAAAGTGGAAACAGGATGTCGCCGGCGAGGTAAATCGTTAGCACAAGTAAGGCCAGGCCCAGCAGCACCAAAGGCGCTTTAGCATAAAAGGGCAATTCTAGTTTAGGTTTCTCATCCATCAGCAAGGGTTTCGGGCGTATGGGCCTTGATACGCAGCCCTAGCGGAAAAGTATGAACCTTTCAACCCGGCTATTAAAGCTCTTTAATAGCCGACGCCCCAGCTAGCTCAACCGTGCTTGAGTTGCCCGGTAGGATACGCTAGGCGCACTACCCTTCGGCCTAGTGGCGCACGGCAACTCCGCACCGATGAGCTTCTTGGCGGGTGCTTGTTCGTGGGTTTCGGTAGTGCGGTCAGGCACGCACCTGGTTTGCGCCTGGCTTGGCGGCGCGCATCGTTGTGCGCGTAAGCTGCGTCAGCGCGGTGAGGATGACGCCTTTACCCCAAACTTTTGAAGCCACTCAGCCAGATTTTCGTTGGTTTTTTTCAGACTGTGCGCTCGTTCTTGCGTACCCTCACTTCGCCTAATGTGTATTAGCGCGCCAGGTTTCCGTCCGCGCCAACTTATGTGTTGAGCCACCTTTGGTGCAAACCGGTAACGGCGCAAAACAAGCTCGTAGTAGAATTCATGTCCAAGCAAAAATATATTTCCCTCATTCTGATTCTAGGGAGCCTCACGGCAATAGGTCCTTTTTCCATTGATATGTACCTGCCGGGCTTTCCGGCCATTGCCCAAGACCTACATACCACGGCGGCCCGGGTGGCCCTTTCGCTGTCTAGCTTTTTTGTTGGCATTTCGGCGGGCCAGCTCCTCTACGGTCCGCTGCTCGACCGATTCGGCCGGAAAAAGCCGCTCTACATTGGACTGGTGGTTTACATTGCAGCCTCGGTTGGCTGCGCACTTATTCACACCATTGACGGCCTGATTGCGCTTCGGTTGGTGCAAGCCGTTGGGAGCTGCGCCGCGGGCGTGGCCTCGGTGGCCATGGTGCGCGACTTGTTTCCGGTGAAGGACAGCGCCAAGGTATTCGCGACCTTGATGCTGATCGTGGGCCTCTCGCCCATGCTGGCCCCCACCATCGGCGGCTACGTCACGGAAGCCTTTGGCTGGCAGGGAGTTTTCATCACCCTCGCCTTTATGGGCGCTGCTATGCTGGCCGCCTGCGTGCTGTGGCTGCCCGACACCTACACCCCCGACACCACCCTGTCCTTGAAGCCGCTGCCCATCCTGACTGGTTTCTGGTCGGTGCTGCGGGAGCCGCAGTTCTACACCTACACCTTCACGGGCGCCATGGCGTTCTGCGGGCTCTTCGCCTACGTGGCCGATTCGCCGCTGGTGTTCATGGACATTTTCGGGGTTGACGGCAAGACCTACGGTTGGATCTTCGCCTTTCTCTCGGTCGGGCTTATCGGCTCGAGCCAGGTGAACAGCGCGTTGCTACAGCGCTATTCCAACGAGCAATTGGTTTACACCGCCCTGATTTGCCAGGTACTGACCAGCCTGGTGTTCCTTGTACTCACCCTCAACGGCTGGATTGGCTTAGCAGGCACAATTGCGCTGCTATTCGTTTTTCTGTGTTGCCTCGGCTTCAGCAGCCCCAATACGTCGGCCTTGTCGTTGGCGCCGTTTGAGAAAAACGCGGGCAGCGCTTCGGCCCTTCTAGGTGCTATCCGCATGGGCCTGGGCGCCCTGGCGTCGGTGGCCGTGAGCGTATTCAACAATCATACGGCCGTGCCGATGGTGGCCGTCATGGCGGGTGCCTCCGTTTTGGCGCTGCTTATTTTGCTGGTTGGCCGCAAACAAATCACGACGCCAATTACGGTACCGGAAGGGCAACTGGCCGAAGCAGTGCACTAGTGTTGCCTGAACGGCACAAGCCATTTCCGGCAGCCTTATTGTGCTGTCAGGACACGTAGGCTAACACTTCTTTGAGGGACGCAACTTCGTGGAAAGAGAGTTGCGCAACTTCTTCGGCAGAGACTCGCTCGTGAATCCAAGTGGTGTAGAAGGGCACGTAAATAGCCCGCGCCCCTAGTTTGGCAACGGGCACCACGTCGGATTTCAGGGAATTGCCGATCATCATAAAGTCTTGGGGCTGCACTTGGTAGCGGCTCAGGATGCGGCGGTAAGTGGCCTCGTTTTTCTCGCTCACGATTTCCACGTAATCGAAATAATCCCCGAGGCCGGAGCGGGCCAGCTTGCTTTCCTGGTCGAACAGGTCGCCTTTGGTGAGCAGCATCAAAGGCACGCCGCGCTCTTTGAGTTCACTCAGCACGGCTTCTACATGCGGGAGCAACTCGATGGAAAAGCTGAGCAGCTGCTTGCCGCTGTCGATAATTTGTTGGATTTCGGTGCCCGTTACGCTGCCTTCGGTGAGCTGAATCACGGTTTCAATCATGCAAAGCATAAACGACTTGGCCCCGTACCCAAACAGGTGCATGTTCTGGCGGTGCACTTCGTTGAAACGGCTGGATAACGTTTCGGCATCGGCATAATGGGTAAGCAAGGCGGAAAGCTCAGCCTCGGCCTGATCGAAATGGGGCTGGTTGGGCCACAGCGTGTCGTCGGCGTCGAAGGCAATCAGTTGGGGTGTAGTCATGAGCTATTAGTGGCAGATACAGCCCGCTACTTCAGCTAAAGCAGCAAGCAAACCGAGCGGGCAAAATTAACTCCCGGCCGCCAGATGCCAACCTCGCTGGTGCGCGGCTAGCCATAAGCAGCTTATCGTTAGATTTAGCCGCCACAATTCCTTTCCAGCGATGAAAACATGTACTGCCCTGGTGCTCGGCGCCACCCTTCTCTTTACCTCTACTTCGTCGAAAGCGCCCGATACCTGGGTGCCTTTGCTCGACAAGAGCCTAAGCAAGTGGCGCAACTACGAGAGCTACCGGCACCAAGTCGGCTACAAAGGCCAGGTGCCCACCGATGCCCAAGGCAAACCGATAGCGCCCATTGGCTACGACAAAAACGAGGCGAACGTATTCTCGGTGGTGATGCAGGACGGCGAGCCGGTGCTGCGCATCAGCGGTGAGATATACGGCTGCGTGTTCACCAAGCAGGATTTCAGCAACTACGATCTGAAGCTGAAAGTGAAATGGGGCAGCAAAAAGTGGATACCCCGCCTCGACGAACCCCTCGACAGCGGCATCCTCTACAACAGCCAGGGCGAGTGCGGCGTGGACTACTGGCACAGCTGGATGCTCAGCCAGGAGTTTCAGGTATCCGAATACGCCGCTGGCAACGCCATGGGCGACTTCTGGTGCATCGCCAATTCTACGGCGGATATAAAAGCCACCAAAGGCCCCGCGGCAAAAGATGTTCTGAAGTACGACCCCAAAGCGGCCCCCGTGACGTTAGGCAACGGAGGTCCCGGTTTTTGCCAAGCCGCAGCCAACTATGAAGTGCCCAACGGCCAGTGGAATGAGCTGGAATTAATCCACGTCAACGGCAAGAGCGTGCACCTTGTGAATGGCCACGTGGTATTGGCCGTTAATAATTCGGGGTACGTGGTAAAGGGTCAGCGCAAGCCGCTTACGCACGGCAAAATCCAGCTGCAAAGCGAAGCCGCCGAGGTGTTCTACAAGAACATCCTGATCAAGGAAATTGATGCCATGCCCGCCCAGTACGCGCAGTATTTCAAATAGAAATTAGAAGAAGTAGAAGCCAGACAGCGGCGACGGACTATTCATAGTACTGTCGCTGCTGTCTGGCTTTAAACCCCGTTGAGTTCCCGTCCACCAGAACGATTGTAGAGACGCCACACCTGGCGTCTCGCCGTTGAACGACCGGTGCCGCTCCTCTTACCTCTTAAGCAACCTCAGCAACGACGAGACGCCAAGTGTGGCGTCTCTACAATCGTTCTACTGCAATCCGGCTAGCGCCGCTTGGATTTCCGTGAACAGCGGCCGGGTTAAAACTGCTGGCTGCGCGCATTGCTGCTGCAAATTCTGGAGTGCCTGCACCGTAGCGGAAGTATCGGGCTCGGCGCAGTGCGTCAGCAGATCTTCGAGCAGGCAGGCAAAGGCCCGCACCTCCAGGCGCTGCAACGCCAGGGCTATTTCCGGCTCGTCGGGGCTGAAAAAACAGGCAGCCCCGAAGTCCCCGAGCAGGCACTGGCCGGCAGCGGTGGTGAGGATGTTGTGGGCGTATAAGTCGCCGTGCATAATGCCGCGGCTGTGCAGGTGCTGCGCAGCACTGGCAATACTGCGGGCGATGCGCAGCACCACGTCCAAGGAGAAGCTGGTACCAGCCGCGTAAACGTCGCGGGTGCAGGAGGCCAGGCTAGGCGGGCCGCCGAGGTTGCGGAATTCGGGCGCTATGAGTTGCAATACCAGTCCGTCGGTACCGTTCGGGTGGTTGCTGACTTTGCCTTCCACCGCAATCAGGTTGGGGTGCAGGCCGGCGCTCAGGCAGGCGGCCATTTCGCTGCCGGGCAAGCCGTCGCTGGTGCGGGCACCCTTGAAAAGCTTGACGGCCACTGGCTGCAAGACACCAGCGGGGCGCTGCCACTGCGCCTGATAAATCATTCCCGACGCGCCTTCGCCCAGCTTCTGCTGCATGCTCAGGCTACGCCAGGCTATGCTGTTGGTGGTAGTGGAAGCTACTGCGGCTGCTTCGGCCGATGCGCTGAATGGGTTGCCCGCATACGCCAGCCACGACAGCCGCGGCAGGGCGAGCAGCCACGCCGGCAACTCAGTGAACTGATTGTCGGCGATGCGCAACAACTCTAAGTTGGTAAGAGCTGCCATCGACTCCGGCAGGTGCCGCAATTGGTTGCCAGCCAGCATAAGCTTTTGCATAGCCGTGCACGCGCCTATTTCCTCGGGCAGTTCGCGGAGCTGGTTGTCGGTGAGAATCAGCCAGCGCAACGCCGGGGTCAGGGCCGCAGCGGGCAGCGTGTGAATCTGGTTGGCTTTGAAGCCCACCATGCCAAGCTGCGGGCACTGGCCCAGCACTTCGGGCACCGAGGTGAACTGGTTGTCGGAGCAGAACAGCACGCGCAAGTTGTGCAGCCGGGGCAGGTCGTCGGGCAGCGTTGACAAAGCGTTGCCCGACAGATTCAGAATTTCCAGAGAGTCGGCCAAGCTGAAAATCTCGGTTGGAAACTCGGTTAGGTGACCCGATAAATCGAGGCGTTGGATGCCGGCCAGTTGCCCGGTGCGGAGCTGTTCGAGGGTATGCATCGGGCAAAGGTAGGACCCACCGCCAGTAGGCCCTCCATCGTTTCGCTACTGCACCAGTTGCGCGTGCAGCCGCGCCAGCGTATCGGCGGCATCGAGGCACAGGCCAGGATGCACCGGCGAAGTTTGCACAACGGTGCTGCGGGTAGCCGTGAGCCAGCGAAAACGCGAGGCCAGGGGCAATTGCCCGATGGTGCCGCCCTCTTTGCGGCCCGCGCAAATCCGCTCGAAAGCCCGCAGCCGCTCGTGCAGCTCCGGCAGGTCTACGTCGCGGGCGAATACTTGCAGCCGCGCTTCGTTCAGCTCGAATTTCGTTTGCAGAAAGTTTTGCCCGGCGCAGTACACAATAACGCCGACGTTCAGAAACTCTTCGCGCTCCACCCGGGGCATCACCCGAATAACGGCATACTCAAACAAGTGCTTTTCTGGCATGCTGCGCGGCATCAACAAAGATTTCGGACGCCGCGAGGCGGGTCTCTAAAAACTGAACATAGGCTTGCCGGTGCTCGTCCACCGACTCGAACGGCGAATCACCCATCAGCCATTCATCGGGAATCAGCGCCACAATGGCCCGGATGCGCTCCGGCGTCAGAATAGCTCGGAACTCGGCATCGACTGTGGCTAGCTCGGTGGCCTGGGGTAGCAGCACGTGGTCTTTGATTTGGGTGAACGGGCGGCGGGCCTGTTCCTGCACGTTCTGCCAGGCATGGTGAAAATAGAAGGCCGCGCCGTGGTCGATCAGCCACAATTCCTTGTGCCACATCAGCATGTTGGTGTTGCGCGGCGTGCGGTCAACGTTGGTCACCAGGCAATCCAGCCACACAATTTGGGAGGCCAGCCGGGGCTCCACGGTGGTTACCAAGGCATCGAAGGTAATGGCCCCGGACAGGTAGTGCAGCGCCAGGTTGAGCCCTTCGCTGGCGCGCAGCAAATCTTGAATTTCCTCGTCGGGCTCGGTGCGGCCAAAGGCTTCGTTGAGGGTGATGAACACGATTTCCGGTACTCGCAAGCCCAACGCCCGTGCCAGCTCACCGGCCAGGAGTTCGGCAATAAGCGCCTTCGCTCCTTGGCCGGCGCCCCGGAATTTGAGTACGTACAAAAACTCGTCCTCGGCCTCCACCAAGCCCGGCAACGAGCCGCCCTCGCGCAAGGGTTTCACATACCGCGTCACCTCCACGGTCCGCAGTTCAGGGGAGCTATACTTCATGGCGCGAAATTCCACATTTATTCTTTTTGGCCCTTATTAGGAAGAGCCTGTTACACCCTCAAAACTTCACTACAATACCAGGCAGGCTAGTTTGGCGTCCGCGAAACCGCCGGCCAAATCGAGGCGTCTTGGCGGCGTGGCAAGCCCTTTTCACTGCCGCAACGAAGCAGTAGAGATGCTCCGACTCCCCTGCATTTCGCTCGGCATGACGTCGCTATTACGTAGTATAACGACTGCGAAACCACTTACTGGCGGCCGGGGCCGTAGAGCACTTGGCCGGCCCTGCGCTTGGTGTGCTGGCCTTCGCGGACGGTGAGCTGGCCGTTGACGAGCACGTAGCGCATGCCCACGCTGTACTGGTGCGGCTGCGTGAAAGTGGACCGCTCGGCCACCTCTTTGGGGTCGAATACTACCAGATCGGCAGCCAAGCCGGGGCGGAGCAGGCCCCGGTCGGTGAGGCCGAAGGTTTGGGCGGGCAGCGAGGTCATGCGGCGCACTGCTTCTTCCAGGCTAATGACGTGCAGTTCGCGCACGTAGTGGCCGAGCACCCGGGCGTTGGAGCCGTAGCCGCGGGGGTGCGGCACGCCCTCCTGCCACACCCGAATGCTGGCGTCGGAGGCCACCATATTGAAAGGGTAGCGCATGATTTGCTGCACATCGGGCTCTGCCATGCCGTGAAACACCATGCCCGCGTCGTGCTGCAACACCAAGTCCAGGATGGTAGCTGCTTCGGCGCGGGCTTTGTGTTGCCGGCCCTTGCGCTGGTTGATGGCTTCGATGCTGAGGCCGTTGTAGCTCGGGTCGGGCGGGAAGCTGGCCACCACGGCGTAGCCGAAGTGGCGCAGCTTCTTTTCACGCAGGCGTTTTACCATGGCGGCCTCCACGGCGGCTCGCACAGCGGGACGGGCCAAGCGGGCTTGCAGGGAGTCGCGGCCGTCGGCTTGCACGGCGTCGGGGAGCAGGGTGCTCAGGGAGGTGGAGCTGGCGGTGTAGGGATACTGGTCGATGGTCACTTCCTGGCCGCTTTGGCGGGCCGTTTCCAGGAGCGTTAGCAGGTCGGCGGCGTGGCCCCAGTTCTGCTGGCCACCGAGCTTGAGGTGCGAAATTTCCACGGGCAGGTTGGCTTCGCGCCCGATCAACAAGGCTTCTTGAATGGCTTGTCTCACACTGTCGCCCTCGTTGCGCATGTGGGTGGCGTAGAGGCCGCGGTACCGGCCGGCCATGCGGGCTAGGCGCACCAACTCCGGTGTGCGGGTGTAGGTGCCGGGTATGTAAATCAGGCCCGACGACATGCCCACCGCGCCGGCCTGCATAGCTTGCTCCACCAAGGCTTCCATCTGGGCTAGCTCCACTTGGGTCGGAGTTCGGTTGGCGCGGCCCATTACCACCTTGCGCACCGTGCCGTGCCCAATCAGTGAGGCCACATTCACGGAAAGGTGCAGGCTATCGAGGAAGCTGAAGTAGCGGCGCAAGTCGGGGCGTGAGGAACCGCAGTTGCCGGTTACGACCGTCGTGACGCCGTCGTAGAGGAAGTTGTCGGCGGTGGGCTGGCGCACTTCGTCGTCTTCGATGTGGGTGTGCACGTCGATAAAGCCGGGCGCCACAATCAGGCCGCGGGCGTCGAGCACGGTATCGGCGGGGTAGTCTTTGGGGAGCCGGCCCACGGCCAGAATGCGGCCGGCTCGCACCGCCACATCGGCGTAGAACCAGGCGTTACCGGTGCCATCGAGCACGCGGCCATTGCGGATCAGCAAGTCGGCGCGTTGCTGCTGCGCCGTGCTAGGTTGCGCTAACAACACGGCGCTTATCCAGAGTATCAATACACGCCACATAGCCAGCTGGAATTAGGTAGGGTTTTCACCACGTAATTTTCTCCCCGCTGGAAATATAGCACGGCTTTACGCTTTTCAGGCCGGCGCACGAATGATGAGCCGTCCTACTTGGCGTCTCGTTGTTGCTGAGGTTGTTTAGACTGCACGATTGGTCGTTCAAACCAGTCGTTCAACGACGAGACGCCAAGTGTGGCGTCTCTACACATGTTCTTGTAGTACTACTATCAATCCTGACGTTGTCATTCCGACATTCCGCGCATCAAGCGGCGAGAGGAATCTGAGGAAAATACGTTCAACGAACTAACTCAGATTCCTCTCGCCGCTTGATGCGCGGAATGACAGCGTTCTGGTTGGGCAGGCGCTGCGTTACGAGCTGCACGAAAGCGTGGCGCAGCCGGGCTTGTCACTGGCCCAAACGGGGCGCTTGGCGGCTAGGTCGTCGTGCTCGGGCTGTTCGTCGTAGGGAGTTTTCAGCACATCCATCAGGCGGTTCAGGAAGGAAAGGTCGCCGGCTTCGGCCCCTTCAATGGCCTGCTGCGCGAGGTAATTGCGCAGCACGTACTTAGGATTCACGCGCAGCATGCCCTCCCGAATAGCTTCGGGGCCGGCAGACTCCTGCCGGAGCCGGCTGCTGTAGCGGTGGAGCCAGGCAAGTAAAGGCTGCTGCGGTCCGCCTAATTCCGCATAGCCCGCCGCCGTTAACAAGTCCTGAAACAAACCGTTTTCGTTGCCAGGATTTGCTACCAAGCTGAATGCCACGTGCGAGAGACGCCGGAAAAACAGGGTCATGTCCACCTGCGCCTCGGCCAGGGCTTCGTGCAGATTCTCAACCAGGGCACGGTCTTCTTCCTCGGCTTGCGGAGTCAGGCCGAGCTTGCGCAGCATCATCTGGTGCTGGGTGGCAGCTAGGGTAGCGCGGTATTGGTCGAGGCCCTGGTTCAAGCCCTCCACGTTCACCACGACGGGGGCCAGCGCCCGCGCTAGTTGGTACAGGTTCCAGAGCCCAACGTGGGGCTGCTGCCCGAACGCGTAGCGCCGGCTGCTGAAGTCGGTGGTGTTGGGCGTCCAGTCGGGGTCGTAGGGTTCCAGCCAGCCGTAGGGCCCGTAGTCGATGGTGAGGCCGAGGATGGACATGTTGTCGGTGTTCATTACGCCGTGCACGAAGCCCACCGACATCCAGTACGCAATCATGACGGCGGTGCGCCGGCACACTTCCTCGAACCAGCGCAGGTACACTTCCGGACTCGGCTCCCCGAGTTCGGGGTAATGGTGGCGAATCACGTAATCAATCAAGGCGCGCAGGTTGTCTATTTCGCCGGTGGCCGTCATCAGCTGGAAATTACCGAACCGGATAAAGGTGGGGGCCACCCGCGCCACTACGGCTCCAGGCTCGGGCCGGGGGTTGCCGTTGTAAAACATGTCGCGCACAACCAAGTCGCCGGTGCCTACCAAACTCAAGGCCCGCGTGGTGGGCACGCCCAAATAGTGCATGGCTTCGCTGCACAGAAACTCCCGCACCGAGGAGCGCAGTACGGCCCGGCCATCGGCGCGGCGCGAGTACGGCGTGGGGCCGGCCCCTTTGAGTTGGATTTCCCAGGTGGAATTGTCGGCGGCCGTTACTTCGCCCAGCGAAATAGCCCGCCCGTCGCCGAGCTGGCCGGCCCAGCTACCAAACTGGTGTCCGCCATACCGGGCGGCAAACGGCTTCATGGTGTCCGTCACGCGGTTGCCGGCCAGCGCCTCCACGGCGGGGCCGCGCTCGGGCGGGCGGTGCAATCCCAGATAAGCGCCCAAATCATCGGACCAAGCCAGCAGATGCGGATCGGGCACGGGCGTGGGGTCTACGCGGGAATAGTGGTAGCCGGGTACTTGACGCGGCAGCTTATCGGGGGCTACCTCGCCGCGCAGTTCTTCCACGAAGGAATTGTGAAACGTAACTTGCTCTAGAGGTTCAACGTGTGTGGCCATGGCTCGACGGCAATAAAGAAAGAAGGCTTGGTGGGAGAGGTTCAGCAAGTTGGCTAACGCTGATTAGGCGCGCATGTTTCCGGTTCTTTGTCTTAGTCCATAAAATCAGGAAAGGCCCTGACGCTAGCTGCCGGGGTCTTTTGTTACAGCGTTGAGCTTATTGCTCGGCAAGTTGACGGCCCGCCTATTGACGCGGGCGAGGTACTAGCCCATGGCGCCTAAAGCGACGATGGTCGCAGGCGCCATGTTGCCTCCCGCAGCTTACTGGGTTGCATCCGGACGCTGGCCCTGAGGTTTTGACGCCTGCTTTAGGAGGGAATAGAGACGGGTAGTAAACGGGCCGTCATGCTGTGCTTCTCCCCCACCGAGCCGTAGCAATTGAAACCAGAGGCGGCCTTTCAATCCGGCGCGGCAGGCTCGGTGAGTTCCTGGCTGGCTGCCCGACGGACTCTTTGCTTCAATTGCTTCAGTGCTGAAAACAGCTGCTAAAACCTAGGAAATCAGGAGTTTCTTGGTGCCTTCTGGTGAGTTGGGCAATAACCTTTCTGCTTACAGAGAAGTACTTTCTTGTATCCGATGAGCTTGTGTCTCCCACCCAGGTCCTATTGGCTTCGTGCTTAAAGCCGCTCACCTACTCCTGTCTATTGTGTTTTCATCACCGGATTATCAGCACATATTTCGCTCCTTGCCCGGCAACTATTTGTTGTTGAACCCGGATGGAATGGTAGCAGAATGTTCAGCCGGCTTTGCCGCATTAGTGGAACGCCCGCCCGAAACCTTGGTGGGCGGTAGTCTGATGGCCGTTTGGCCCAACCACCCTGATCTGGCCGCGCACTTAACTGAGTTGCTGGAGCGGGTGCGCACTACCAGTCAGCCCCAAACCCTGTTGCCACCCAGTGGCCTGCCCACTCACGGCGCCCTACTGCACCAGCGCTTCACGCACAGCCCCTTGTTCGACGCCCAGGGCCAGCTGCTTTACGTTCTGCTTTCCGTGGAGCCCGTGGCTGCTCCCAGCCCCCCGGCAGTGCCCTCCGACAATGCCACCGCTCTGCTGGCTCTTCAGCAGCAACTCGACACCACCACCCTAACGCTGGAGCAAGCCCTCGCCGACGCCGACGTGCAACGCAAGCGCCTGCATGCCTTGCTTATGCAAGCGCCGGCCGCTATTGCTACCCTAACCGGCCCCGAGCATGTGTTTGAGCTGGTTAATCTGAGCTTTCAGCAACTGGTAGGCACGCGGCCCTTGCTAGGCAAAACTATTCGGGAGGGAATGCCTGAGTTGCGAGGCCAAAATTTTTTCCAACTGCTCGACTCAGTGTACCGCACCGGCGACACCTACCACGGCCGGGAACAGGTGGCTTACATCGACCGGGACAACACGGGGCAACTTTTTTCCTACTACTTCAATTTTATTTATCAAGCCATTCGCAACGCGGCGGGGCGGGTCGAGGGCATACTTATTTTTGCCTACGATGTAACCGAGCAGGTGCTGGCCCGCCAGCAGTTGGAACAAGGCGAAGTGGAGCTGCAAACTGCCGTCGAGGAATTGGCAACCGCCAACGAAGAACTGCACGCTTCCAACGAAGAGTTTCTGGCCAGCAACACCCAACTTTCCACCACCCAGCAGGAACTCCAAATTCTCAATCAGGAACTAGAGTCGAGGGTGCAGCAACGAACCCGAGAGTTGGAGTTGGCACAGCAGGAAGCCGAGCGGCAACGGGCCCGTCTAGAACGCTTTTTCATGCAGGCCCCGGCCGCTATCTGTGTTCTGGAAGGTCCTGACTTTGTGTTTGAGTTAGTTAATCCAACCTACCAGCAGCTGTTTCCGCACCGCCGGTTGCTCGGCAGACCGCTGGAAACGGCCCTGCCAGAACTGGCTGATCATACGGCCTTGCATACGTTGCGCCAGGTGTACGAAACCGGTGTAACTCATGAAGAGAAAGCCCTGCCGTTTTCGGTGCAGCCCCGGGATGGCAGCCCGCCAAAAACGGTTTATTTCAATTATATCCAGCAGGCGCGCTACAACGCCGAAGGGGTCATCGACGGTGTATTGGTGTTTGCCTTCGACGTAACCGAGCAGGTGCAAGCCCGGCAGCAAGAAGCCCAAAGCGCCCGCGCCTTTGAAACCCTAACCAACACGATTCCGCACCTGGTATGGGCCAGTTCTCCCGCTGGCGCAACCGAGTACTTCAACCAGCAGTGGTACGACTACACGGGCAGCACGCCCGAAAAAGCGCAAGGCATTGGCTGGCAACAAGCAATTCACCCCGACGACCTGCCCGTCGTGCAAGAGCAGTGGGCGGCGGCGTTGCAAAATGGGAAGCCCTACCAGATAGAAACCCGGTTGCGCAGCGCGGCGGGCGCCTACCGCTGGTTTCTGGTGCGGGCCACGCCTTTGCGCAACGACCAGGGCGTAATTATCAGGTGGTTTGGGGCCGATACCGACATTCACGACCAGAAACGCCTGGAACAGGCACTGCTGGAGAGCGAGCAGTATTTCCGCGTGATGGCCGACCGAGTGCCCGTTGTTATCTGGGTGACCCTGCCCGATGGCCGCTGCACCTACCTCAATCAGCAGTGGTACGACTACAGCGGCCAAACCGAAGCGCAGGCCCTGAATTTTGGCTGGCTCGATGCAGTTCATCCCGACGAGGCCGCCCCAGCCCGCACGGTCTTTCAGGATTCGAACGCCCGGCAGGTACCGTTTAACTACGTTTACCGCCTCAAAAGCAAAGACGGCACGTACCGTTGGTTTGCCGACATGGGCCAGCCAAAATTCAACTCCGCGGGCGAATACGAAGGCTTTGTGGGGGCCGTAGTGGATATTCATGAGCGCAAGATGGCCGAGCATGCCTTGCGGCTTGCCAGCCAGAAGCTGGCCACTACCAACAAAGATTTGCGCACTGCCAACCAGCAAAGCGAGCTGGCCAACGCCGAATTAGCTTTCACCAACGAGCAGCTTACCCGCATCAACCAAGACCTCGACAATTTCGTCTACACGGCCTCGCACGACCTGCGGCAGCCGGTTAACAACCTGGCGGGCGTGTTCGAGGAGCTTAAGCGCAGCGCCACGTTCCACGACCCCGAGGCCGAGCAGCTAGTGGAAATGTTTGAAGGCGCCCTCAACCAGATTCACAGCACGATTCAGGGCCTGGCAGAGGTGGTGCACGTGGAGCGCCGCAACGATGAGGCGCCCCTCGAACCGGTGGCGTTGCTTCCGCTCACCAGCGGCGTAATTCAAAGCATGCAGAGCCAAGTAGACGCGGCCGAAGCCGAGTTCGAGTTGGATTTCAACGCCGTGCCCACCGTCCGTTTCGCTCAACTCAACCTGCAAAGCATCCTCTACAATCTGCTCAGCAATGCGCTCAAATACGCCCACCCCGACCGCAAGCCCGTTGTGCGCGTTAGCAGTGAAACAACAAAAAACGGCACCCCCGTGCTGGTCGTGCAAGACAATGGCCTCGGGCTGGACATGGCGCGCTACGGCGACGACCTATTCAAGATGTTCCGCCGGTTCCACGACCACGTAGCCGGCTCCGGCATGGGCCTCTACCTCGTCAAGCGCATTGTGCAGCAAGCCGGCGGCCACATCAAGGTCGATAGCACGGTTGGTGTTGGCACCACTTTCCGGATTTATCTAAGCGTAGCCGAGTAACGGCTGGCTGTTACGAAGAGGTAGGTTGGTACGCTTCAACCTCTCTCAACTTCGCTTTCAAACGGTACAAGCCCTCAACGAAATTAGCCGTTGAGGGCTTTGCCGGTATTAAGGAAGCATCTGAATGCTGCGAACCTAGCTCACTGAAAGTTTCAGTAAGTGCTCTTCTACGCTGCTCGTTTTTGTTTCGAGTGCGCGCTGGCTGGTGCTGGGTTGCCCTGTGTTAGAGCCGGCAACTACCTCAGCCGTGAAGTCAGGCGGGTGACTCGTTGCGGGCCTGTTGATGCCGGAATTGCGACCTGATTCTTACGTGTTGAGGCAGTATATGTTAAGCCCTAATTTTTTATACGCAGCAAGAACCGGAGTTAGCACTCACTTATCTTGAAATAAGCAAATTTTTTATTGTTAAGGTTGACTGGTAAAAAACAACTTCTGCGTTGCTTTATCACCTGTTTTTAGCTTAAACATAACGCTTTATATATATAAAATAAGTCCTGTCTCTACGTTTTAGCTAACAAAAATAACATATAAAATACTTGAAACTCACCATTTGACTCGGCGTATAGTTTGATCCAAATGGATACCACAACCGACTCCTTCTCCGCCGACGCCTCTGGCCGGCTCCCTACCCCTTCTCTGACCACTCCTTTGGTGGTGCCAGTAATCGAGGAGCATACTGTTGTTCACCGCGAAATGGTGGAAAGCGGCCGGGTGCGCTTGTCCAAAATTGTGCACGAGCACGAGGAAGCCATCGACCTTGCTTTGCAACACGAAGAAGTGAATGTAGAGCGTGTGCCGCGCAACCAGTACGTGGCTGACGAGGCTACCGCCCCGGCTATGCGCTACGAAGGTGACACGTTGGTAATTCCGGTGGTGCGCGAAGTGATGGTAAAACGCCTACTCCTTGTGGAGGAGTTGCGCGTAACCAAGCATCAAGTTCAAACGCAAGAAACGCAGCGCGTAACTCTTCGTAGCGAGCAAATACAAGTTGAGCGCATAGCGCCAGACAACACAACGTCTTCCCTTCCCAATTCCCATAACCAAACCCTTTAATTGTTCACTAATCTCCAAAAAAGCTATGAGCCAGACAGTAGTAGGAATTTTCGACACAGCTGCCGAAGCGCAGAACGCCGCACAGCAACTTCAGGCCGCAGGCTTCAACTTAGACCACGTAGACGTATCTACGCGCAATGCCCAATCCAATTCGGGTTCAGATTCAAGCAACTACAGCAATACGAGCGGTACGGCTACTGAAGGCGTTGCTGATGCAGCAGGCCGCACCGGCGACGGTATCGGTAACTTCTTTAGCAACCTGTTCGGCGGCGACGACTACGATGATACGCAGCGTTACTCGCACGTAGCCCGCTCTACGGGTTCTATTGTAACGGTACACGCTCATTCAGCTGAAAACGCGCAGCGTGCCGCCGAAATCTTGGATGCCGCCGGTGCTATCGACGTAGATGACCGCGCTGCCCAGTCGGGCTACCAGTCCACTGGTGGTCAGGCTTACACCGGTGCTTCGGAAGCCGCTGCTACCACTGAAGGAGCAATGTCGGCCAAGGTTATCGAAGAAAACTTGCAAGTAGGCAAGCGGGTAGAGCAAACGGGCGGTGCTCGTCTGCGCAGCCGCATCATCGAGCGCCCCGTAGAAGCTAGCGTGCGGTTGCGCGAAGAGCACGTAACCGTGCAGCGTAACCCAGTGAACCGCCCGGCAACGGAAGCTGATTTCAATACCTTCAAAGAAGGCGAAATCGAAATCACGGAAAGTGCTGAGCGTGCCGTAGTAGGCAAAGAAGCCCGCGTGGTAGAAGAAGTAACCCTCGGCAAAGAAGTAACCGAGCGTGAGGAAACTATCCACGATACGGTGCGCAAAACCGAAGTAGACATTGAGCGCATCGAAGGCACCACCGGTACTACGGGCACTACCAACACGACGGGCACTACCTACGACGACGACGACACCACAACTCGCCGCTAGTATTGCTAATACAGCGAGAATATAAGCTGCAAAAAGGTGACCTGTTAGGTCACCTTTTTTGTTGCCCCTCTCCCCCAAAACTAGGTCGGCGCCGTTGGCTTACAGGCGGAGTAAATCCTAGCAGTTAGCTTGGGGGCACGGGCTAGATGATCAGGGCTTTAGTCACTCCCTACGCTCTTCAATTGGGCAGGCAACTTGCTTGCTAACTTCTGGGGCTTGTAGCCTTAGACGGGCAGCAAAAAAGGCTCTGGCAATTGCCAGAGCCTTTTTCAATTAGTTGAGTTAAAGCAACACTACTTGCTTTCATCCACGGGTTTGCCTTGCTGGTGCATGTTGGCGGCCACCATATCGTCGGGCATTAGGTTGCTGGCGTAAACCATGGCTTTGTTTTTCAGGCCGGAAATGACTTTGTCTTTGCCAGCTAGCAGCGCCTCGTAGCCGTCTTTGGCCACTTCGGCGGGGTCGGCTTTGCTGCCTTCAGCTACTAGCTTCGACTGCGTCATGTCGGCTTTGTTGAAGAAATCGGTATCGGTAACGCCGGGGAGCAGGGCCGTAATGGTTACCCCCGAGTTTTTGGTTTCCTCCCGAATGGCTTCCGTAAACGACGTAATAAAGGCCTTGGTGCCGTGGTACACCGCCTGAAGCGGCCCTGGCAGTTCTCCCCCAATGCTCGACACCTGCAAAATCTTGCCGTCGCCGCGGGCCACCATTTCTTTCAGGAAGCACTTGGTTAATATCACGTAGGCCCCGATGTTGAGTTGAACAATGTCCAGCTCCCGGTAAATATCCGTTTCCACGAACTCGCCATACTGCCCCTGGCCAGCATTGTTTACGAGTACATCTATCTGAATGCCTTGGCCGCTCACTTGCTCATATACTTGAAATGGCGCTTCCCGCTGAAACAAGTCCCGGGCAATAGGCAGCACTTCCACTCCGTACTGCGCTCGAAATTCGGCGGCGGTGCTTTCCAGTTCGTGTTCGTTGCGGGCTACCAGCACGAGATTGTAGTGGTCCTGCGCGAGAAGCTTGGCCAGTTCGTGGCCAATCCCGCTGGTTGCCCCGGTTATGAGGGCGTATTTTTGGTCGTTTGCCATAGCAGTTTGGTGATTAGTTCAATCAGGGTTTAGTCTACGTACGATGAGTGCCTGATCCTCGTTTAGCGCACCGGCAAGGCTTTTGGCAGCCTATAAGCAACGCAGAGAAGCGGGAGCTGCACCGTAGCTCTTCAGCCGCGGAAACCTTGCCGAGTGCCCGCACGCGCAGATTCGGGGCTCACGGGCTTGGTAATGCACTTCGGAGGGTTGGCGGCTCTGGCCTCTCCGCCCTATTTTCCGTTGACGCCCCCCGCGCTACCATCCTGGGTAGTATGCTTTCCAACCCAGTAAAATCAGGGTTTACCCACGCAGAAACCCGTAGAAATCCGGGATTCAAATACCTGGCGCCTATCGTTTATAGTAGTGCCCATGCGTTTCGTTTCGGGCGTCTTGTTCCTGCTCCTACCACCAACCTAACCCCTATGCTCACTCCTACGAACGTGCCGTCTGCGGCGCTGCAACTCCACTTGGTGCCGGCCGGCCGGCGCCTCGATTTCGAATGTGTACCCGGTTGTTTTGCGTACGTTTACCGCCGCCAGCACCAACAGGCTTGGCAGTGCGTAGCGCGCAATGCGTGCAGTCCTTACTTCGACTATTCTCTTATCGCTAGGGATTCGCAGCTTGAATACGTAGTTTGCTACTGCGACGCGGCGGGCAACATCAAAGCCGCTACTGCCATAACCGCGGCAACGCCACCAGCCGCTGTTGCGGCGTCGCAGCAGGTTGCTTAGCACCGGCAGCGCCGAAACGCTCCCGTCACCCTCTCCTTCTCACCAAAACGACCAGCCCCATGACTTCTTCCAGTCCCGACATCAATCCTACCCAACTGCTCCGCTACACAGTGCAGATAGCCGATCTGAACACGCCCGAGCGCATCAGTGAGGTGCGTGAGCAGCTTACGAGCTTGGGGCTGCTAGTCGACCGCATCGACCAGGGCGAGGTGGAAGTAGCCGTTAGCCAAGCTGCCAACCCGGGCGCAGATGGCATTCAAGAAACGTTGGAGGCGGCGGGCTTTTCGGTAACCAATATCCAAGCTGATGCCAGCTAAGGCCTAGCACTGAGCTGCTGCGCCCACCGCCCCCGTCGGTTACCACGGCATAGCCATTGCTGCCTCAACTGGCCGGCAATGGCTATTTTTCTGAGTTTATGAATCGTTTCGACCGGATTACCGCCATTTTGGTGCAGTTGCAGGCTCGCCGCGTGGTGAAGGGGCAAGACTTGTCCGAGCGGTTTGGCGTGAGCTTGCGCACCATCTACCGCGACCTGCGCACTCTGGAAGAAGCGGGCGTGCCGCTGTGTGGCGAAGCAGGCGTGGGCTATTCCCTGGCCGATGGTTACCGGCTGCCACCCGTCATGTTCACCCGCGAAGAAGCCACGGCCCTTATCACCGCCGAAAAGCTGGTGGTGCAACTCACCGATGCGCACACCGCCCAGCTTAGTCGCGGGGCCATGGACAAGCTTCGCGCCGTGCTGCGCCGCCCCGACCGGGATTATCTCGAAGAACTGAGTCCGCGCATCACCATTCTGCCCAACCGCTCGCAACGGGTTGCTGTGCCGTTGGCGCCCAATACTCATCAGTTGCTGCTCACGGGCATTGCCAACCGGCAAGTGGTTTCGCTGGATTACCGGGCCGGCTACCAGGCCGCGCCCAGCCAGCGCGACGTCGAGCCGATTGGGGTGTATTTCGGGCAGTACTGGCATGTGGTGGCGTTCTGCCGCTTGCGCCAAGAGTACCGCGACTTCCGTCTCGACCGGATTGCCCAGCTTCACCTCCGCGACGAGCAGTTTGCGCCCCGCCCCGAAACGCTGCACTCCTATTGGCAGCAACTCGCCGAGCAGCGGCAGCAGTACCCCGCCGTGGTGCGCTTCGCCCCGCAGGCTTTGGCTCATGTAGAGGAAAATAAGCACTATTTTGGCTGGGCCCACGAGCAAGCTTTGCCCGACGGCGGGCTGGAAATCACCTTCCTGACGGGTCGCCTCGATTACCTAGCGCGCTGGCTGCTGCTCTTCCCCGGCCACGTTAGCATAGTATCGCCGCCCACTTTGCACCAGCAACTGCGCCAACTAGCGCAGCTTGCTTATGAGTGTTTCGGGAAAGAATAGGGCACGTACGACTTGGTAGGGGAAAACAGCTAGGTGAGCTTTCCCTCTGCATCGTGTGGCATCGTTTCCAAACAGAACTATTGAAAAAAATACGCTGGTCGCATTTCCTACTGACATAGGGCTGTCATAGGTGGCTGGTAGGTTTGGGATATCATTCACCGAAACCCCATTCCGTTATGCTGACCGACACGCTAGCCCCCCTCGCCCAAAGCCTGATAGTTGAACTCGACGACGAGCTGCAAACCACCCGCCGCGTGCTGGCGCGCGTTCCCGACGCGCAGTTCAACTGGCAGCCTCATCCTAAGTCGATGACGCTTGGGCACTTGGCCTCGCACATCACCGACCTGATGGGTGGCATCGAAAACACTCTCAAGACCACTGAAATAGACTTATCCTACTTCACCGACCAAGAGGCCCAGCCTGCTACAACCAACTCAGAACTCCTTCAGCACCTTGATGCCAACGGCGCCGCTAATCGGGCCGCTCTCATGGCGGCTACACCCGACGACTTCGAGCAAATCTGGACGCTGCGCCAAGGCGAACAAGTGCTGCTGCGCCAGACCCGCGCCGAAATCATCCGCCACCTCATCAGCCACATGGCGCACCACCGCGGCCAGCTGAGCGTCTACCTGCGCCTCCTCGATGTGCCCGTACCCGCCATCTACGGCCCCTCCGCCGACGAGCCGATGTTTCATGGCTAAACACTCAGGTTGAGCCCATTCTTTTCCGTTAAAGCCCCAGTTACAACGCGTAGCTGGGGCTTTGCTCTGGCCAGTTGGCTACTTACACGTTGAGGCAACTTGTCTTGCTGCCCGCCGCCGCGCGACAGGTAAAATGCTGTGTCGG
>NZ_CAXTBM010000002.1:134200-216640 GCF_964242765.1 uncultured Hymenobacter sp. | reverse complement strand
GCCTACCCCCACCCCATCGACCTGAACGTGCTGCCCCACATCGACGTGTTCGAAGACAACGGCTACACCAAGGAGGAAATGAAGATGGTAAAGGAAACCAAGAAAATCATGGGTGACGACAACATCCGGGTAACGGCCACTACCGTGCGCATTCCGGTAATGGGCGGCCACTCCGAGGCCGTGAATGTGGAGTTCGAGCAGGAATTTGAACTGGAAGACGTGTTCCGGATTCTGCGCAACACCGAAGGCGTAGAAGTGGTTGACGACGTAGCCAACAACCAGTATCCCATGCCCAAGGATGCCCACGGCCGCGACGCCGTACTTGTCGGTCGTCTCCGTCGCGACGAAACGCAGCCCCGCACCCTCAATATGTGGGTGGTAGCCGACAACCTGCGCAAAGGCGCCGCTACCAATGCCGTGCAAATTGCCGAGGTGATGATGAAGATGGGTTTGCTACAGGAAGTAGCCGCCACCGTTTGATTATAGCTTTAATTTATAATATAAAAGAGCCTCTCAAACATAGTTTGAGAGGCTCTTTTGCTACCTGCTTTTCGCTTGTGCTACGCCTTAGTGAACGGCCCGCAGCAACCAAAACATAGTAAGTGAAAACGCCTACCTTGAACACTCAACTTTCTATCTTTCCGTTCATACGTCAATGAACCCCATAAAGAAAGCTCGCTATTGCAGTGCGCTGACAGGGCTACTGCTCGTTGTTGCTACCCGCTTGTTTGCTCAAACCACTCAGCCGCCGACAACGGCACCCAATGCAACGCAGGTTTACACGTTTGCAGAGCAAATGCCACGCTACAATGGGGGCGGCAACGATTCAATTGTGGCGTATCTACGGCGGAGCACTCGTTATCCGGCCGAAGCTATTCAGGCAGGCGCTAGTGGCAAGGTATTCGTCACGTTTGTGGTTAACGTGCAGGGACAAGTGGAACAGGCGCGGGTGGTAAAGCCCGTCCATCCGGCGCTGGACCAAGAAGCGTTGCGGGTAGTAGCGGGCATGTCCACCTGGCAGCCGGGGCAGCAGCAGGGCAAGCCAGTGGCTGTGGCCATGACGGTACCCATCAGCTTTGCTATTCAACAGCCAAGTCTTGCTCCAGCTTTGGCTGCCCAATATCCGGGTGGCCCCGAAGCACTGCTAACTTACTTGGGGGCCATTCCGTACCCGGAAGCTGCCCGCTCGGTGGGACTGGATGCGCGGGTATTTATCAAGTTTAAACTAGACAAAGAAGGAAAGGTATTAGAAGTGAAGCCGATTGGGCCGCTTATGCGCAAGCCCCAACAAAACCCGCCGCCGCGGGCCGACATTGACGCGGCGAAACTAGTGCTAGAACAAGCTGCAACGCAGTGGATACAAGCCATGCCTGCCTGGACACCCGCCCGCCTAGATGGTGCGCCCGTCGAAAGTGACCCGTTCGTGATGCCCCTCGTATTCAACCCCACGCCTTCAGCAATTCCCAAAGAGAAGGTATATCCTTACGCCGACCAGATGCCGGTGTTCAACACGCCAACCGACAAATACGACATCCAGACCAAGATACAGCGCTCCTTGAAATACCCTGCTCAAGCTTTGCGCAACCGCATGGAAGGCACCGTTTATCTGTATTTTGTAGTCAACGAAGCCGGCGCGCTCGAACAAGCCCAAGTGGTTAGGTCGGCTGGACCGGAGTTAAATCAGGCCGTTTTGGAAGCGGCGCTCAGCCAACCGGCAGCCACAACACCTGCAAAGCTGAACGGCAAGCCAGTGAAGGTGTTTTATGTGGTGCCTTTCACCTTTAAGATCAAGTAAAACCCTGTAAGGCACTGGCTGTTCGTTGCTCGTTGGGTTTTGCGCTACAACTGAAAGGCCAACTTTGCAAAGCCCTCTATGGCTCGTCGAGTGTCGGCGGGGCGCTCCAGAAAGCCCACGTGGCCTACGTTAGCTAGCCACAACACCATACTATGGTCGGCTAGCAAGCTTTCTTCGTGCGTTTTTTCAAGCGGAACCGCCTTGTCGTCCTTACCAGCAATGAAGAGCACGGGGTAGGTGGCATTGCGCAGCACGGCGTACCGTTCGGGGCGGCGCGTGAGGGCCTCGAGGCTGCCTAAAGCTGTTTCCAGTGGTACGTCGGCGGCTATGCGTTGCAGTAAGGCAAGTTCGTTGGTCATGGATTCGCGGTGGCTCGACGAAAACTGCGGCTTTAGAAACTCTTCGGTGTACGCCACTACCCCGTGTTGCTCTAGAAAGTCACGGTTGCGCTGATGCCGCTCGTGGTCTTCTTCTTTTTCGGCGGAAGCCGAGGAGTGAAACAAGCACAGGCCCGCCACTTGCCCTGGGTATTTTTCGGCAAAGGCCAAGGCCACAAAGCCGCCCATGCTGTGGCCAACTAGCAGCACGCGGTGCACTTGCTGATCGGCTAAGTACTGCTGCACCGACTCTGCCGCGGCTTCCAGCGAATAGTCGGTGGGGGGAGTAGCATTGGGGCCGTAGCCCGGCAGGTTGGGGCAAAGGGTTCGGTAGTCGGTGGGAAAGTCGCGCAGGAAGTCGTTCCAGATTTCGCTGCTTTCTAAAAAGCCATGCAAAAAGACAACAGTAGGTTTCAAATCAGCCATAAAGAAGTGGGCAGCAAAAAAGAACGGCCACCCAGCAAGCTGAGTGGCCGCGCGAGTTTACGCGCAACTCAGCATAAGCGTTAACGCGGAGGTGCTTCAACGGATAAATACTTCCTTCCCCTTATCAGACACTACTTTGCGCTGTGCTTGTAGCTGTTTTGCAATATTCACACAAACACTATACACCATTTAATGCGGGTGATTTTAAATATTTACCTTCAAGCCTTCTTATCCAACTGTTTGCCAATCCCATAATTACTATGAAGAGAATCTGGTGCTACGCCCATCTAACTGGGACATTACTTATTTCAACAACCAATCTGATTGCCCAAACCACTACCGCACCTGCCAACGAAGCAGGCAATCCGCCAGTACTAAGGTATGCCGAACAAATGCCCACGTTCAGAGGTGGCAGAACTGATTCGGTAATGGCGTACATCCGACGTACTACCCGCTACCCAGCCGCGGCCATTGAGGCAGGTGCAACCGGTAAGGTGTTCGTCACTTTTGTAGTGAACACGCAAGGCCAAGTGGAGCAGGTCCAGGTGGTAAAGAGTGCGCATGCTGCCCTAGACCAAGAAGCTCTACGCGTAATATCTGCTATGCCTGCAAGCTGGCAGCCAGGGCAGCACCAAGGTAAGCCCGTCGCCGTTGCCCTGACGGTACCCATCAGCTTTGCTATGCTGACCGCAAAGCCGACTCCACATCCCAATGCGGTTCAAGGCCGAGTCGGACCTACGTATCCAGGTGGCCCCGAAGCATTGCTTACTTACCTGGAATCTGCTCCTTACCCAGAAGCTGCGCGAGCCGCGCAGGCAGAAGGCCGAGTATTTATTAAAGTAAGATTGAATAGAGAGGGAAAAGTGCTGGAGGCGAAGCCTTTCGTGCCGTTCACCGCTCAGCAGCGAGTCAATTCGCGGCCCCGCGCTAGCAGCAAAGAAATCAGTCAGCTATTGGAGCAAGCAGCTTTGCAATGGATAAGCGCTATGCCTGCGTGGAGTCCGGTTATCAAGGATGGGGTTCCTATCACCAGCAATTCCTTTGTCTTGCCTGTGGTATTCTCGTTGACAAAGCCTAGCTCCGAGAAAATATATCCGTATGCCGAGCAGATGCCCACATTTAACTCGCCGAATGGCCTTGAGGCCAACATACAGCGCGCCTCAACTTACCCGGCACTAGCACTGCGCAGAGGAGTTCAAGGTGTAGTACAGGTGTATTTTGTAATCAATGAAGCAGGCGTTTTCGAACAAGCCGAGATACTTAGCTCCCCAGGTCCGGAACTCAGTGATTCTGTCTTGCAAGCTGCTCGTAAGCAGTTGCCAGCCGCAACGCCCGCTATGAATCAGGGCAAGCCGGTGAAAGTGTTCTACATTTTACCGGTGTCATTTGCTATTAAGTAGGCGGCTCGCCTAGTTTCTGCTAGCAACGAAAAGCCCGCTCTAGCTGTAGAGCGGGCTTTTCGTTGCTGTTTGGCAAACCCAGACAACGCTTTTAGGAACTGGTTTACAGATTCGGTTGTGCCCTATACACCCTACTTGCAAAATCTACCACGGCTTGGCGCGTTTGCTCCGGGGCCTCGAAGTAGCCAAGATGCCCAACGTCGCTTAGCAGCAGGGCGTAGCTTTCGGCGGGCAGGGCCAGTTGTGGCAGCAAGCTTTCCACGGTAACGGCTACGTCGTCTTTGCCCCCGATAAAAAGCACTGGAAACTCGGTCTCCTTTAGTACCTGCGTGCGGTTGGGGCGGTTGCGCATGGCTTCGAGCGCGCCTACCACCGTGGCCGCGGGCGTGGACTTGCCAATGTCTTCCAGAAACTCGCGCTGCTCCCGCATTTGCTCCCGGTTGGCAGGCGCAAACAGCGGCCGGATAAACGACTCCATAAATTTCTCAACGCCGTGGCGACGCACGAAATCTATGTTCTTGTCGCGGTTTGCTTTTTTCTCGTCGGTGTCGGGGAGGGCCGTGGAATGGAATAGCACCAGGCCCGCTACTTGCTCGGGGTAACGCTCGGCAAAAGCCAGCGCCACGTAGCCGCCCATGCTGTGGCACACCAACAATGCCTTTTCCACGCTTTTCTGGCGCAATTGCTCGGCTACGTAGCGGGCCTGCGCCTCCATGCTGTAGTCGCGCACGTCGTGCACATTGGTGCCGTGCCCGAGCAGGTTGAGCATTAGCAGCCGATAGCCAGCGGGAAACTCGCGCGTGAAATCAGTCCATATCTCTCGGCTTTCGGCAAAGCCGTGGAGAAACACGATAGTAGGGTGTTGAGAAGACATGAGGAATGACGCCGCTACGCACGCATGCGGCTGCATTGATGAACCGGCACAATTACGCACATTTGCTTGTTATCACGCTACGCTATCCACATGTCTTCTATCGAACGGCACAATTTCCATTATGCCATTGCAGTTGCAGCTGGTTTACTTGTTGCCCTGCTTGGCCGTTTCGCCTTCGCCAGTCACTTGTTAAACGATGCGGGCGGGCTGCTCATGCTGTGTTTTTTAGTGCTCATCCCAATGGCTCTTGGAGCTACAACGGCCCATTTCACGCCTCCTACAGCGAAGTGGAAATGGCGTACGGTGTGGAGCCCCTTCCTAACAGTCGTGCTATTCTTGTTCATGGCTCTGCTACTGCATTTAGAAGGCCTGATTTGCGTGCTGATTATTTCGCCGTTGTTCTTGGTCACCGCTTGGGTGGGGGCAATGCTCTACATACGCCTCACCGAAAATAAACCTGACAGAAACAAGACCTACACGCTTGCTATTTTTGCCCTCCTTCCCTTCCTGATGGCCCCGGTCGAAAGCCGGTTTGCTGCGCCCGACGACCTGCGACGCGTCGAAAACATGGTGGTAATTGCAGCGCCAATCGACGTAGTATGGCAGAATATTATCCGTGTTCCACCTATTCAGGCAACTGACTTAGGCTCAAGTTTAGTAGATAACATCGGTTTTCCGCGCCCCGTCGAAGCCACGCTAACCCACGAAGGCATTGGCGGCATCCGTCACGCTACTTTTGAGCGCGGCGTCGAATTCATTGAGACGGTTGACGTTTGGGAGCCACAACGCCGCTTGTCGTTTAGCATCGTACCCAATACAGTTACCATCCCTCCTACCACCTTCGACGAGCACGTAACAGTAGGCGGACGATTCTTTGATGTGCTACGGGGCACGTATGAATTAGAGGCCGCCACAGCCGGCCATACACGGCTTATTCTTTATAGCCAGCAGCGCCTGAGTACCCGCCTCAACCCTTACGCTGGCCTCTGGACTGATTATGTGATGAGTGAAATCCAGCGGCGAATTTTAACCGTTATCCAGCGGCGCTGTGAAGCCGGAGGTAGTCAACCCGTTGCTAACAACCATAAGTAAAAAGAGCAGACCACCTGAAGTGGCCTACTCTTTTTACTGTAATTCTATTCAAAACTCGTTTAGGCGAGTACTTCTTCTTTTTGCTTAGCGAACTGTACGCTTGCCGACAGCTTCACTTCCTCGCCTACTACAATAGAGCCAGCTTCAGTGATGCCTTCCCAGGTCAAACCAAACTCCTTACGGTTGATTTTGCCGGTGATTTCGAAGCCCGCTTTGGTGTTACCATAGAAATCAGTGGCTGTGCCGCCGTAATCCACGTCCAGCGTTACGGGCTTGGTTACGTCCTTAACGGTGAGATTGCCAGCAACCTTATACGTATCGCTGCCCGTTTTGGCGAACGAGGTTGATTCGAATATAATGTTGGGATAGGTGGCGGCGGCAAAAAAGTCGTCCGCTTTCAAGTGCTGGTCGCGCTGCTCCTGGTTGGTGTCGATGCTGTTTACGTCAAGGGTCAAATGCACGCGGGCATTTTCGAACGAGTCGCCGTCGGCTTCAATAGTGCCTTCAAACTTCTTGAAAGAGCCGGTTACCGTCGAAATAACGAGGTGTTTGATTTTGAACTGTACTTCGGAGTGCATTGGGTCGAGGACCCATTGGGTAGCTGCCATACGTGTAGGCGTTGATAGGATAGATTAGAAAACACCTTATGGGCTTTCTGCCCTTTCAGATGACGCAACAAATGTACATACATTATTTAAATTGATGTACGTACATCAATAAATATTTTTCTTGCCCTATCACAATCTCCTGAAAACCACCGGAAATACGAAAGCCGAAGCAGCATCAGCTACTTCGGCTTTTGGTAAAACAAACCCATTGCTCGGTATTCGGCCTACAGCAACACGGTTTCCACGGCGGCTTTTGCTACCACTTTGCCGCTCAGCTCGCGCATAGCGGCAGCAATACCATCGGCGTCGAAGCCGCACTCTTTGTAAAGTTCATCTTGCGTACCGTGCTCTACTACCCGGTCGGGGATGCCGAGGCGACGGACGGGGACACTGTAGCCGTGGTCGGCCAAGAACTCCAGCACCGCCGAGCCGAAACCACCTTGCAGGCAGCCGTCTTCTACGGTCACTATTACTTGGTATTGCTGGCAAATGGTGTGAAGCAGCTCTTCATCTAGGGGCTTGCAGAAGCGCATATCGTAGTGGCCGGGGTTTAGGCCTTCGGCTACCAGCTTGTGAGTGGCTTTGGTGGCGTAGTTGCCGATGTGGCCGATGCTGAGCACCGCCACGCCTTCACCCTCGCGCACTACGCGGCCTTTGCCTACCGTGATTTTGCGTAGTGGCTTGCGCCATTCCGGCATCACGCCCTCGCCCCGCGGGTAGCGGATACTGAACGGCCCGGCATTTTCGGGCAGCGTAGCCGTGTACATCAGGTTGCGCAGTTCCTCTTCGTTCATCGGGGCCGAAACCACCATGTTCGGGACGCAGCGCATGTAGGCTAAGTCGTAGCAGCCGTGGTGGGTGGGGCCGTCGGCACCGGCGAAACCGGCGCGGTCGAGGCAGAACACCACATGCAGGTTTTGCAGCGCCACGTCGTGCAGCACTTGGTCGTAGGCGCGCTGCATGAACGACGAGTAGATGTTGCAGAACGGGATGAGGCCCTGCGTAGCCATACCGGCCGAGAAGGTCACGGCGTGCTGCTCGGCAATGCCTACGTCGAAGGCGCGCTTGGGCATGGCGGCCATCATCAGGTTCAACGACGAACCCGATGGCATAGCCGGCGTCACGCCCATGATTTTATCGTTCTGTTCGGCCAGCTCGATCATAGTGTGCCCGAATACGTCCTGGTACTTAGGCGGCTGTGGCGTCGAATAGGTTTTCTTGCTGATTTCGCCCGTTACCTTGTCGAACAGGCCAGGAGCGTGCCATAGCGTTTGGTCTTTTTCGGCCAAGGCGTAACCTTTGCCCTTTACCGTCACACAATGCAGGATTTTGGGGCCCGGGATGCTTTTCAGGTCGTTGAGGATGGTAGCCAAATGCTGCACATCATGGCCATCAACCGGCCCGAAATAGCGGAACTTCAGCGCTTCAAACAGATTGCTTTGCTTAAGCAGCGTTGCCTTCATGGCCGACTCCACTTTGCGGGCAATCTGCTGCGGATTCGGACCAAACTTCGAGAGCTTACCCAACACGTTCCACAACTCGTCGCGCACTTTATTGTAGGTGCGGGACGTGGTAATGTCGGTAAGGTATTCCTTGAGCGCCCCCACGTTGGGATCAATGCTCATGCAGTTATCGTTGAGAATAACCAGCAAGTTGGAATTGGTAACGCCCGCGTGGTTGAGCGCCTCGAAAGCCATACCAGCTGTCATGGCCCCATCACCGATGACGGCAATGTGTTGCCGGTCGAACTCCCCTTTGTAGTCCGACGCTACGGCCATGCCGAGCGCGGCGCCAATACTGGTGCTGCTGTGGCCTACCCCGAAAGCATCGTACTCGCTTTCCTTGCGCTTCGGGAAGCCCGACATGCCGTTGTAGCGGCGGTTGGTCGGGAACCGGTCGCGGCGGCCCGTCAGAATCTTGTGGCCGTAGGCTTGGTGCCCTACATCCCACACGAGCTGGTCGTGGGGCGTGTCGAACACATAGTGCAGCGCCACTGTCAGTTCCACTACGCCCAACGAAGCCCCGAAGTGCCCCCCGTATATCGAAACCGTATCAATAATGAACTGACGTAGCTCCTGGCTCAGTTGAACCAACTGGTCGTGACTGAGCTTTTTCAGGTCGTCGGGCGAGTCTATGGCCGCCAGCAATTCACCGGGTTCGACAATCATGTATAAAGGAAGCAGATGGGATAAGGCAACAGCCGACTGCCGAAAAGGTTACTGTACCTCACGGCCGCCCGCTGCGTACGACACCCAAAGTTACGGGTTTTCTGTTCGGGCGGTTCAGCTGAAAGTTGGTTTATGAACCGGCGCTTCCCCACAATTAGCAAGCCAAAACAACAGTTGCCGCGGTGGCAACGGGCAGAAGTAGCAGGTCTAAATCGTTCTTAATTAACGCTTCTTTAACGCCCTACCCTGCCAGAATGCCTACTTTTGATTTACGATACCTGCGCATCCCTCATGCCCCATACCTCTGTCGATCAACAAACTGAAGATCAGCAATTACTGGACAAGCTCCGCCCTTCGCGCATTGTCTTGCCGGTGCTGATTGGGCTTAGTGTCGTCGGTTTTATGTTCTGGCGCAGCTATAAGCCCGGCGACTTAGCGCCCCTCACCCACGCCAAACCATTCTGGCTTTTCCTGATGGTGGCCGTGCTCCTGGCCCGCGACGCGGGCTACGTTTACCGCATCCGCTACCTCACCCAAAAGGTGCTTTCCTGGCGCGCCTCCCTCGACGTTATCATGATTTGGGAGTTCTCGTCTTGCGTGTTGCCCTCGGCCGTAGGCGGCACCGCCGTTGCGCCGCTGCTCCTGCACAAGGAAGGTATTTCGCTCGGCAAATCAGTGGCCTACATCATGGCCACCGCCATGCTCGACAACCTCTATTATGTGCTGGCGGTGCCGCTGGTCGTGCTCATCGGGGGCGACGCGCTGTATCCGCATGAGGCATTGCAGGGCGGCTTGGTGGCCACATTGCGCATCGGCTTTATTGCTAGCTACGTGTTCGTGACCATCTACGCGCTACTCATGCTCTACGCCATCTTCATCAACCCACGGTCGGTGAAGCGGCTGCTGGTGCGGCTATTTTCGATGCGTGGGCTGCGGCGGCTGCGCGGCAAAGCCTACAAGATGGGCAACGAACTGGTGCTGGCTTCCGCCGAGCTACGCGGCAACGGCTGGGGCTATTGGCTGCGGGCATCCCTTAGTACCGCCTTCGTCTGGACGGCCCGCTACCTGGTAATTGGCTGCTTGATTTCGGCCTTCATTGACGTCAGCTGGCCGGAATTCTGGCTGATTTTCGGCCGCAACCTCACCTATAAAGTTATTTTGCTGATTGCCATTACGCCCGGCGGCGCCGGTATTGCAGAAGGGGCGTTTCCTACCTTCTTCGGCAAGTTCATCGGCACTCCCACCATGACCAACTTCATGGTGCTGCTCTACCGCCTCGTGACCTACTATCTGTACCTGATACTAGGCGCCGTGTTTCTACCCCGCTGGATAGCCCGGATATTTGGTCCGCGCAAAGCGGCCGCCGTTATGCATTCGTAAGTCCTTTACGTCAACCGCCACGCACAAAAAAGTCCTTCTACCATGGTAGAAGGACTTTTTTGTTGTTAATGCAGTTCTAATTGCTGCACCTTTTGCTATTCTTTTTCGAGGCGCAGTTCGGCACCCTCAGGGCTCCTCAAGGTTAACTTATCATCCGTGAGTGTTACCACATCGAAGGAGTTACTTTGGGAGGCACCGTCGGGAGTCATGGCGATTTTTTTGCCGGCTTGGTCGAAAGTGTATTTGCCGTTTACAGCCCCCGCTGAAGAAGTCATATTGTATTGTCCGTTGGCGAAGAACGTGATGCGGTCATCTTCTTGCGCGTCGGTTTGCTTCACTTTGTCACCGGTAGCATCCAGCTCTTTATCTGTTTTCCAGATCTTGCTTTCGGCGCCGTACAACATGTTAACACCTTCTACTTTGCCTTCTTTGCTGCCGCAAGCAGAAGTGAATACTACCAGCAGCATTAGCAGGCTGGCTACATAACGAAAGGGAGAGGCCATCGTTTTCATGAGATGTGCAAATTGGTTGAAAGTGGGAGAGAGTACGATACCGCTCGTGCCAGGCCCAAGCGATACTGCGCTTCTTACGACGGGCTTCCGTAAGATGTTCAGCTCCTCTACTGTTGACTTTCGGAAGCTGAACTTCTTACCAGCTTCAGCGTATGATGCCTGACACCGTGGCCATCAATTGCATGAAGATGAGCTGCGTTCTGCTTTCACCTTAAACCAACGCACGACCATGGGATTATTTGATTTTCTCTCGAACGAAGGCGAAAAAAAGCCTGTAGAACCCGCTGCTAAGCCTGCTACCGGCGGTGCTACCGACTTCTTTGGCAATCCTGCTCAACAAACGCAGCCCGCAGCCGCACAAGGCCAGAGCTACACCGTTGTAAGTGGCGATTCGCTATCCAAAATCGCCAAGAACCACTACGGCGACGCCGCTAAGTGGCACCAAATCTACGATGCCAACAAGGCTACCATCGGCGCCAACCCCGACCATATCGAGGTAGGTCAAGTTTTGACCCTGCCACAGATCTAGGAAAAATTCTCTTAGAAATATTATAAAAGCCGCTCTGTAGTAGGAGAGGCTTTTTTTATGCCGCAAACCCAGACAAGCAATGCAGTGAATAAGGCTTTCGGAAGATCGGAAAGCAGAAAACTCGTCTATTGCAGATTGTCTACGCCTCACGAAAAGCAAGCTTATCGCCCTGATAATCAGCGATATTTAATACAAATAGATATAAATTTGGAGATAACAAATACAGCGAAAAAGAAAACAAAAAATATTTTTCGATTGTATTGCGAATATTAAATCCGGTTTTACATTTGCATCACCAACCCGGTACTCCCCGCTTACGGTGGGACAGTTTTCAGATTTATACAGAAGTGGCGAGAGAACAGGCTCCGTGACCCACTGGCAACCTTCGTTGAAGCGAAAGGTGCCAATTCCTGCCCGTTCCGACATTCATCGGCGGGAGAGATAAGTTGAGTACCATGAAAAACAACCTAGATTCCGCTTTTCTTTTCCTATCCGCTTGGCTCGCTTCAACGCGTGCTGGTTCGCTGATGGGTTTTCGTGTTTCGACTGTTGCCATTTCGGCCGCTCGAATGCGAATGCGCCGCTGTTGTAGCGCCCACTGTTGCTGTTGTTAACCACCTGACGGTTCCTGGCACCCTCCTCGCCCCTTAATGCCACTCAGTAGCACTGGTACGCCTTCGGCACCTGCGCTGCGTTCTGCCACCCCTGCGCCACTGCGCTTCGGTTGGGGAAGAGCACCCCCGCCACAATTATTTGTGGTTCATTTTCAGCTAGATACACTCTCTTTCTTCCTACATACACTTCTTAAATCAGTCGAATCATGTCTGCTCCAACCCATCATTTCGAGACGCTGCAACTTCACGCTGGTCAAGTGCCCGACCCCACTACCGGCTCACGCGCTGTTCCAATTCATCAGACCACTTCCTACGTGTTCAAGAACGCCGAGCACGGCGCCAACTTGTTTGCTTTAAAGGAGTTCGGCAACATTTATACGCGGCTGATGAACCCGACTACCGACGTGTTCGAGCAGCGTATTGCGGCCCTCGAAGGTGGCGTAGCAGCATTGGCCGTGTCGTCGGGGCAGGCGGCGCAGTTTATTGCCCTCAACAACATTTTGCAGGCCGGCGACAATTTCGTGAGTACGGCCCATTTGTATGGCGGCACTTACAACCAGTTCAAGGTAGCTTTCAAGCGCTTAGGCATTGAAGCCCGCTTCGCTGATGGCGACAAGCCAGAGAGCTTCGAGCCATTGATTGACGAGAAAACCAAGGCTATCTACCTGGAAACCATTGGCAACCCGAGCTTCAGCATTCCCGATTTCGAAAAGATTGCCGCTATTGCCGAGAAGCACGACTTGCCACTTATCGTTGACAACACGTTTGGCGCGGGTGGTTACCTGTTCCGGCCGCTAGAGCACGGGGCGCACATCGTAGTGGAATCGGCGACGAAGTGGATTGGCGGCCACGGCACTAGTATTGGCGGCGTGATTGTGGATGGTGGCAAGTACGACTTCGGCAACGGCAAGTTTCCGCAGTTCACGGAGCCGAGCGAAGGCTACCACGGCTTGATTTTCAATGATGTATTCGGCATAGGTGGCCCATTCGGCAACATCGCCTTTATTATCCGGGCCCGGGTAGAGGGCTTGCGCGACTTCGGTTCTTCGCAGAGCCCCTTCAACTCCTTCTTGCTGCTGCAAGGCCTCGAAACCCTAAGCTTGCGGGTGGAGCGCACCGTAGAAAACGCTTTGCGCGTAGCTACTTGGCTGGAACAGCACCCGCAAGTGGAAGCCGTAAATTATCCGGGCTTGAAGAGCAGCCCTTACAACGCACTGGCGCAGAAATACCTGAAGCGCGGGGCCGGCGGGGTTCTCACGTTCGCCATTAAAGGCAGCAAAGACACGGCCACTCAATTCATCGATAACCTGAAGCTGGTTAGCCATTTGGCCAACGTAGGCGACGCCAAAACGCTGATCATTCAGCCTTCGGCTACCACGCACCAGCAGCTATCAGAAGTGGAGCAGCGTGCCGCCGGCGTGACGCCTACGCTGCTGCGCCTCTCCGTGGGCATCGAGCATTTCGAAGACATTCAGGCCGACTTGCAGCAGGCATTTGACGCCGTACGCGACGCTGCACCTTTGCAGTCCGAGGCAACAAGTGGCGACGCACTGCCCGAGCAGGAAGTGGAACACGCTGCCGTGCTGGAAGTATAGGGAGAGGAACCAGCCCGGCCGGTCGTGAGAGGGGCGGCCGGGCTCTTCCAGCAAGCGCAGCACGTGGGTGGGGAAGCGGTTTTTTTGTGAGAGAGGGAGCCGCTATTCCTATCCCACACTAGCACGGGTTGAGCTGGTTTACTGGCTCAGCCCGTTGGCTGTTTGTAGCGGGGTATCAAATGTATAGCGCAAAACGAGCCACTTGATACTTGATAGAACAGAATGCCCGAGCAAGCTGGCGTCCGCGAAGCCGCCGCCTGAGAGATAGCAGTCATCTCTCATTACTTCATTACCAAACAAAATGCCTGAAAACCAAAGCTTACATCTGCCCGAATCTTTGACGCTGGAAAGCGGCCAAGAACTCGCGGGCGTGGAAGTAGCTTATTGCACTTTTGGCACGCTGAACGCCACCGGCGACAACGTGGTGTGGGTGTGCCACGCCCTCACGGCCAACGCCGATGTACTTAGCTGGTGGCCGGGCCTGTTCGGAACAGAGTGTCATTTCGACCCGGCCGACTGGTTTGTGGTGTGCGCCAACGTGCTTGGTTCTTGTTACGGCTCCACAAGCCCTCTTTCACTGGCTCCCGAAACCGGTGCTCCCCGCTATCAGCAGTTTCCGCTGCTTACCATCCGCGACTTGGTGGCGGCCCACGAAGCGTTGCGCCAACACTTAGGCTTAACGCAGATTCACACGCTGATTGGTGGCTCTCTGGGTGGCCAACAGGCATTGGAATGGGCTATTCAGCAGCCAACTGTGTTCGAGAACTTGGTGTTGCTGGCTACCAATGCGCAACATTCGCCTTGGGGTATTGCTTTCAATGAGGCGCAGCGGCTCGCTATTTTCGCCGACTCCACTTACCACCAAGCAACGCCTGACGGCGGAACAGCTGGTTTGCGGGCTGCCCGGGCCATAGCGCTGCTTAGCTACCGCAGCTACGGTGCCTACGGCGAAACCCAAGCAGAACCGACTGACGATAAAACAGACGACTTCCGCGCCAGCGCTTACCAGCAATACCAAGGCGACAAACTTGTGGCTCGCTTCAACGCCTACACCTACGTGGCACTTTCCAAAGCCATGGATTCGCACCACGTAGGGCGCGGACGCGGTGGTGTCGCGGCGGCTTTGCGCCGGGTACGGGCGCGGACGCTGGTGATAGGCATCACGTCTGATGTGTTGTTCCCGCCGGCGGAACAGCAACTCTTGGCCCGCCACATTCCGGGAGCCATGTATGCCGAAATGGATTCCCGCTTCGGCCACGACGGCTTCCTGATTGAAACGGCCCACATCACTCATTTCTTGGAACGCTTTCACGCTCTCAGCTTCGCGCATTAACAACGCTTCGAATACAGGAATACAGCAAGGAATATCATGCGCTGCGGAAGCTCCTCATGACGGGCGTATATCTATAGCTTTTTCATTGTTTTCTCATGAAACCAAACACCTCCCGTCGTACACAACCTGCCCGCCTGCTTTTCTTTGGCAGCTTGCTAGCACTGCTTCTGGTGTTAGCCGGATGTGGAGGAATTAGCAATGAGACCAAAAGTGCGCAGCCAGACATTATCCGTCTGGATTATGCCTACTACAACCCCTTGAGTTTGGTATTGAAACAGCAAGGCTGGCTGGAAAAGGATCTTGCCAAACAGAACATCAAAGTGGAATGGGTGCTCAGCCAGGGCAGCAACAAGGCCTTGGAGTTTCTTAATGGCAGCAGCATCGATTTCGGCTCCACGGCCGGCGCGGCCGCACTGATTGGCAAAGCCAATGGCAACCCGCTGAAAGCCATTTATATCTACTCGAAACCAGAATGGACGGCACTATGCACCGGCCCGAAATCCACTATCAAGTCGGTGGCGGACCTGAAAGGCAAGCGTGTGGCGGCTACCCGCGGCACCGATCCGTACATCTTTCTGCTACGCGCCCTCGACCAAGCCGGGCTGAGTGAAAAGGATATCGAGCTAATTCCGTTGCAACACCCCGATGGGCGGGCCGCCCTCGAGAAAGGCGACGTTGACGCCTGGGCTGGGCTGGATCCCCACATGGCTAAAGCCGAGTTGGAATCGGGGGCGCAACTTTTCTATCGCAACGCCGACTTCAATAGCTACGGCGTACTGAATGTGCGCGAGGAATTTGCCAAGCAAAATCCAGCCTTAGTCGACCAAGTGCTGGCTGCTTACGAAAAAGCGCGGCAGTGGGCGCTTCAGCACCCCGAGGAACTGAAGAAGACGCTGGCCACCGAGGCCAAGCTTAGCGAAGCCGTAGCGGTCAAGCAGCTAGAGCGCACCGACTTTTCCAACATCAGCTTCGGTCCGCAGCAGCGCAGCACCATTTCCGCCGCCGGCGACGTGCTCAAGAAAAGCGGCGCCATCGACCAGAATGTAGACATCAATCAAACCGTCAGCAACTTGATAGATACCCAGTTTGCCGACAAAATCACGCCAGCCAAGGTGAAAGCCACGGCGGCCCAATAAGCTTCAAGTCCCGTTTGTTGTTCTCTTCGGTCGGGACGACAAACCACTAACCACCGTTCATGTCTCAATCCTCATCTATTTCCGCTTCGGCGGCGAGTGTACCGGCGCCGGTTGCGGCTAGCACGCCAACGCGGCAAGTTGCCGCGTTGCGCACGCCCGGCCGTTGGGGCTGGCTACGCGGTGCGGTGCTGCCAGCGGTGTTGCTGGTTGTTTGGGAAGTGCTGGCGCGCGTGGGCGTTTTGCCACCCAATCTGCTGCCGGCGCCTTCGCGCGTGTTAGCTACCATCTGGCAAATGGCCCTGACGGGGGAACTGTGGGAGCATCTGGGCATTACGCTCTGGCGAGTGGCCCTTGGTTTCGTGTTAGGCGGGGCTTTGGCTACGGTGTTTGGAGCACTAACCGGCTACTCCCGCACGCTCAACCAACTGCTCGACCCGCTGCTGCAAGGCATTCGCAATATTCCGTCGTTGGCGTGGGTGCCGCTGTTCATTCTTTGGATGGGCATTTACGAAACCTCGAAGGTGGTTTTAATTGCCGTGGGCGTGTTTTTTCCGGTGTATCTCAACTTAATGAGCGGTATTCAGGGGGTGGACCGCAAGCTCGTGGAAGTGGGCCGGGTATATCGGCTATCCGGGTTACAACTGGTGCGGCGCATTTTCATGCCCGCTACGCTGCCCGCCTATTTTGTGGGACTGCGCAGCGGCTTAGGGCTCGGCTGGATGTTCGTGGTGGCGGCGGAAATCATGGGTGCCAACAAGGGCTTAGGGTTTCTGCTGGTTGATGGCCAAATGACCGGCCGGCCGCAAACCATTCTGGCTAGCATCTTACTGTTCGCTGTGCTCGGCCAGCTTACCGATGCTCTGCTTTCCCTGCTCAGCCGCCGTCTGCTCCGCTGGCAAGACACGCACCGGGTGAGTGGATAAATAGGTACGGTCTAGCGGTTAGGCGTGGCTTGTTGAATCATCAAGCGCGCTGCCGTTGCCACACCACTGATTGAAACCCAGCCAGATGTTTCGGCGCCTCGCCTAACACTCTTAAACACTGCTTCACGCCTTCGTTCTATGCTCCGCATCAACCATATAAGCAAGCAATTCGGGCCGGTGCTGGCGCTTGACAACATCGACGTGCACGTACGGCCGGGCGAAATCGTGACGCTGGTGGGAACAAGTGGCTGCGGCAAAAGCACGTTGTTGCGCATTGTGGCCGGCCTGGATGCACCAACCACTGGCCAGGTATTGATTGACGAGGAACCCATTACGGGGCCACATCCGGCAGTAGGCGTTATTTTCCAAGAGCCCCGCTTGATGCCTTGGCTAACGGTTCGCCAGAATGTGCGGTTTGGTATTGCCGGTTTACCGGCACCCGAGCAGCAACAACGCACCACGGCGGTGCTGGAACGAGTAGGCCTCACGGCGTTTGCCGAGGCACTACCTCGGCAGCTTTCCGGCGGAATGGCGCAGCGCGTAGCTATTGCGCGGGCACTGGTGGCGCAACCAGCGTTGCTGCTGCTGGATGAGCCGTTCAGCGCCCTCGACCCGTTCACGAAGATGAAGCTCCAAGATCATCTGCTCGAAATCTGGTCGTACGACCAACCCACGCTGTTGCTGGTGACGCATGATATCGAGGAGGCCCTGGTCCTCTCCGACCGGGTGGTGGTGCTGCGCGGACACCCCGGCCGCATTCATCAAACCCTGAGCGTAGACCTACCCCGCCCGCGCCGCCGCTCCAACCCCGACTTCCAACTCTGGAAACAACGCTTGCTCGACGCTCTCGATGTGACTACTGACGAGCCTTTTCTTGCTAGCGCTTAATATTTCCATCGAAATCCTCTCTCAAATGGTAGCTGACAAACAACCCTTGCGCATTGGCCTCATTGGTTTTGGCTGCGTGGGGCAAGGCCTTTACGATATTCTTGAACAGCGCCCCGAAACTGGCTTCGAGGTGGCGCGCATTGCCGTGAAAAACCCCACCAAGCCCCGTAGCTTGCCCCTGAGCCGGTTCGACTTCCACGCCGACGACTTGTTGCATGACGCCACGCTCGATGTGCTGGTAGAAGTGATTGACGACGCAGCCGAAGCGTTTCGGTTGGTGAGCGAAGCGCTGCGCCAAGGCCGCCGCGTCGTGACGGCCAACAAAGCAATGCTGGCTCGCCATTTGCCCGAACTCGTGCAACTGCAACGGGAGTCGGGCGGGAAATTGCTCTACGAAGCTGCCGTGTGCGGCAGCATCCCCATCATTCGGACCCTGGATGCGTACTTCGGGGAGGAGCCGTTGCGGAGCGTTACTGGTATTTTGAACGGGTCGTCGAACTACGTGCTGACGCGCATGGGGGAAGAAGGCTCAGACTATGCTCCCGCCCTAGCCGAGGCGCAGGCCAAAGGTTTCGCCGAAACCGACCCTACCTTGGATATGGGAGCTTTCGATCCGCGTTCCAAAGCCGTTATTCTGGCGGCGCATGCCTATGGAACCTTCCTGCAACCAGATGAAGTACTGAACTTAGGCATCGAGGACATCAATGCTATTGATATTGCCTTTGCAGCAACCCTGGGCCGTAAAATTAAAGTGGTAGCCGGTTTGCAACGCTTGCCCGATGGCCGCGTAACGGCTTTGGTTACCCCACTGCTGGTGGCGCCCACGTCGCCGCTCTACGCCGTCGACCACGAGTTCAATGGCGTGTTGATTGAGGCAGATTTTGCGGGCGAGCAATTTCTGCGCGGGCGCGGCGCGGGCGGGCACCCCACCGGCTCGGCGGTACTCGCCGACTTAGCTGCTATCCGGCAGGGCTACTCCTATCAGTATACCAAGCTCACTGCTTCGCCTCCCACGTATGCCACCGACTTGGAACTGGAAATTTACCTTCGCACCGACGACGACCGCCTGATTGATGCGCTAGACTTCAGTGAAATTTCGGAAGAGGCCGATGAAGACGGGTATGTGGTGGGGTTTGTGGCCCTTTCCAATCTGTTGCGCGTGAAGGAGCTAATCCGCAAGTTCAAGGCTTTCGTAGTGCGTACCGGCGTCGTACGCCCCCTAACTTCAACAACCCCCGCCCTGACGCAAGAGGTTAGCTTGTAGTAGTAACGGCTTACTAGGTAGCCGTTTCCAGTTTATAGAACGGGAAGCACTGCTTCAGAGCTAGCAAAACGATTTCGATAATTCGTCATCGTTCTGCTGGCTCTGAAGCAGTGCTCTTTTGTTTGAACTACCTCAGTCATAGCTGGCCGTGCAGCAACTCAATGTATCAAGAGATATAAAGTTCAGCATGCAACTCTGACTGCCATTCGATATGGCGGATGCTTCTATTCTTCTCGTGCATGAAGGGGAAACAAACCAGAAAATTTACAACAAGAGGCTTGCTTACTGATGATTTTTTATCAGCCTAAATATATTCTTAAAACAAGCCCGAAAGGGATTCATAGCTGATTTGGACGCGCGTTCTTTTATAGGGGCCACTTTTTAGGTAATATTCATGCGCCTTTTTATTCTTATATTTAATCATGCTCTCTTTTTCACGGTTTTCGCCCATTTTGTGGTTGTCGGTTACGTGCAGCGTATTGCCCTTAGCTAGCTCCCAAACTGTTAGGCCGGAAACTGTAGCCACCGATTACCACGCGCTTGTAGAAGCGGAACGCACTTTTGCTGCTTACGGCGGACAACACAGCGTCAAAGACTCATTCAGTAAATTTCTGGCCACCGCCTACTTGTTTCGCGAAGACAAATTTGTGCTCGGCGGGCCCTTCTACGCAGCGCAATCTGAGCGGCCCGGTCGCCTGACTTGGCGGCCTACTTACGCTCGTATTGCTGCCAGCGGCGACTGGGGCCTGACTACGGGGCCCGTGGAGTTTCATCCTAATTCCGCCGCCGAGCCGCCAGTGGGTTACGGCAACTTCGTGACGCTGTGGCAAAAAGATGCTAGGGGTAGCTGGCAAGTGACATACGACGGGGGCATCAGCTACGCTACTCCGGGCAGCGCCTCGGAAATTGTTGATCCTAAAATTTTCCCCGCCAAGCTTCAAGTCGCCGCTGATACCGTTGCCCTGCGCAACAGCTTGCGGCAAGCAGAAGCAGCTTTTGCAGCGCGGGCGCACAGGAGCTTAAAGCAAGCCTATCTGCCGGTTTTACCCAAGGCTGGCAACGAGTTGCGTTTCTTGCGCGAAGGGACCGTTCCGTATGTGGGCGCGGCGGCGCAACGCTTGGCAATTGCATCGATGCAAGCTGTAACCTTCCGACCTTTTCAGGCGGCAGTAGCGCCCTCGGGAGAGCTAGGGTACACGTTGGGCTACCTGGATTTCGAGCAGCAGCGTGGGCATTATTTGCGCGTCTGGCAACGCGAAGGGCCGCACTGGAAGTTAGCACTGGAGTTGCTGGCGGCCAAACTGAAGTAAGCGAAATAGCGGGGCTGTACTGCCTAACAACATAGTGCGATTAGCCCTTAAGTTTGCGGCCTACCGAACTAGCTGCTGTATGCCTACCACTGCCCCCGCTCCACTTCGCTCCGGCGACCAAGTTGCCATCGTATGCCCTGCTCGCAAAGCCTCGCACGAGGAATTGGCCGCCGCCGTGGCAGTGCTCGAAAGTTGGGGCTTGCGCGTGGTGTTAGGCGAAAGCACGAACGTAGAGCACCACCAGTTCGGGGGCGACGACGAGGTGCGCCGCCGCGACATGCAGCAGCAACTCGATAACCCCGAAATACGAGCCATCCTGAGTGCCCGCGGCGGCTACGGTACCACTCGTATCATCGATTCGCTGGACTTCTCCCGCTTTTCCCAACATCCGAAATGGGTGGCCGGCTTTTCCGATATTACGGCCCTCAATTGCCACTTACTAGCGCTTGGCCACCAGAGCATCCATGGCGTGATGCCCTTCCTTTTCCGGCAACCGGGTGGGGAAGAATCGTTGGAGAGTTTGCGGCGGGCACTATTTGGAGAACCTATTGCCTACACCATAGCCCTGCACCACCTCAACCGCTTTGGCAACGCTACCGGCGAACTGATAGGTGGCAATCTAAGTTTGCTTCAAACCCTTACCGGTACTGCCTCCGACGTGTCCACCGCGGGCCGCATCCTCTTCCTCGAGGACATCGATGAATACCTGTATTCTATTGACAGAATGATGGTGCACCTAGACCGCACCGGTAAGCTGCGCCACCTCGCCGGCTTGCTCGTCGGCCATTTCACTGATCCGCAAGACAACACCGTGCCTTACGGCCAGACACCCAACGAAATCATTCAGCACTACGCCAACAAGTATGCCTTTCCAGTTGCCCACAATTTTCCCGTGGGCCACGAACCACAGAACATGGCGCTGATTTGCGGGCGAGCAGCGAGAATGACGGTGAGTGAAGCAGGCACACAGGTGGAATATGTCTAGCTAGGCTAAGCCATTGGTTTGCAGGCTTTCCCTTTGTCGAATCCCTTTAACACTAGTCGAACGCTCGGCAACTAGACTTGCGGAGCATCCCTGCTGCGCGTCTCGACGCGTAGTATAAGCGAATGGCAGTTCGGCGAAAGTGTAAAACGCAAAAAGCCCCGGCAACTTGCATGGCCGGGGCTTTTCGTATTCGATAAGCTGGGAGCACCTACTCGCCGTAAATCGTCTGCAACACCACTTGGCCTACTGCTTTCAGGGTGCGTTTGTCGATGTTGGCTAGGTTGTCCTGGGTGGTGTGGTGGTAAGCGGGGAAAGTTTGATCGCTGAAGGGCGGCAAGTCAATGATGTCGATGGTGCGTATCCCGGCCTGATTGGTGTAGACGTGGTCGTCAGTGATGGCACCCATGTCCTTGAAAAGGAAATAATCAGAATAGCCAATCTGTGCGGCTGTGTTCCACACTTTGTCTACTACGTCGCGGGCGACTTGCAAGGACTGGCCTTCGCGCGTAAATCGGGCGCCTTTTGCCCCTACCATATCCAGCAGTATCCCATACTCAGATTTGTAGTTGGCGGGCATCAAGTTTTTGGCCCAATATTGTGAGCCTAGGCACCAGCTAGAGCCGCCTTGCATTTCTTGGTTGGCTAGCTTGTTGGTGAGGTTGCCTTGGGTGCTGGAATCGTAGCCATAGTCCTCGGAATCAAACAGAATGAAATCTACGCCCACGGCGGGCGTGAGGCTGTCGGGCTGGGCGGCCAAAATACGGGCCATTTCCAGGGCAATCCCAACGCCGCTGGCGCCGTCGGAAGCACCCTCAAAAGGCGCATTCTTTTTTTCCTTGTCTTTGTCGGCAAAAGGGCGCGTATCCCAATGCGTGAAAATGGTGATGCGGCGGGCGGCCTGGGGCTGAAACTGCGCAATGATGTTGCGGCTGCGCAGCATCTTGCCATCAAAGGCCATGGCCTCAAATGGCTGCTCACGCACCGTCAGGCCGTAGCGCTTAAACTTCCCAATAACCCAGTCGCCCGTCTTGACGTGCGCCGCCGTGTTGGGTACCCGCGGCCCGAAAGCCACTTGCTTGGCCACGTAAGCGTAAGCCGAATCGGCGATGAAGCTTGGGGCGGCGGGCAGTTTTTGATGCTCCGGCGAGGCGGTTTCGGTGGCGCTTTTCTTGTTGTCGAAGCAGCCAGTCAGCAGCAGGGCCGCCAGCACGAGGGGAGCAAATCGAAAGAATTTCATGAGAAGGAAAGGCGGGTAAGTCAGTGGCGCGAAGCTCCCGCTCCGCGCCCCGTAGAACGATATACCACTAAGCACCAGCTTGGTGAGTTGTTGCTGAGTTAGAACGACAATTGTTGTGCCGGTGCGGTTCCACTTGGATGGTGGCCCATCAAACGGAAGCTTAGTGGCATTGGTGTGTAGCAACGCTTAACTTTTCAAGCGGCCTATGCTAGGCTCTCTACTCTTCACTGTACGCCCACTCGACGCCGGCCTTGGTGTCTTTGATAACGATGCCCTGTCCTTTCAAAGCCGCCCTGATTTCGTCTACCTTGTCGTAGGCCTTGGCAGCTTTGGCTTCGGAATAGAAGTTCAGCGTCAGGTTCAGGAGCTGCTCGGCATTGGCGCGAGGCTCGTCCACTAGGCCCAATACGTCGGTTACCAGCGTGCGGTAGGCGGCTGTAGCTTCGCTTAGGGCCGCTTCACTCACTTGCGCTAGTGTCGCGGGGTTGGCCGCGTAGCTATTGAACTTGCGCAACAGATTGAACAAGCCGGCAATGGCGCGGGCCGTGTTCAGGTCGTCGTTCAAGCCGATGAATGTGTCGGTCATCAGCTTCCGCAACTCAGCATCGGCTTTCTCGGTATCGGGGGTGCGTTCGGTGCCTGCGGGTAGGGTCAGCTTTTCCAGTTGGCGCAAACCGTTCATGAGCTTGCGGTAGCCTTTGCGGGCCGCTTGCAGCGCCTCGTCGGTGATGTCGATGGTGCTGCGGTAGTGCGCTTGCAACAAAAAGAAGCGCACCGTCATGGGTGAGTAGGCCTGCGGCAGTGTGGGGTTGCGGCCCTCAAACAGGTCGGTGATGGTGATGAAGTTGCCGATGGACTTGCTCATCTTGGCTCCGTTCACCGTAATCATGTTGTTGTGCATCCATACCTGCGCCTCGTTGGTGGGGTGGGCGCAGGCTTGGCTTTGGGCTATTTCGCACTCGTGGTGCGGAAACATCAAATCTAGGCCACCGCCGTGGATGTCGAACTCGGCACCGAGGTACTTGCGGCTCATGGCCGAGCACTCCAGATGCCAGCCCGGAAACCCTTCGCCGGGTGCTTCTCCGAAGGGCGAGGGCCAGCGCATAAGATGGCGCTCATCGGCCCGCTTCCAGAGCGCGAAATCCAAGGGGCTACGCTTTTCCTGCTGCCCGGCCAAGTTGTCGCGCGTGCCAGCCAGCAGTTCTTCCACCACCCGGTTGGAGAGCTTGCCGTAGCCGCGGCCGGCGGCGTTGTAGGCGGGCACATCAAAGTACACCGAGCCGTTCACTTCGTACGCAAACCCGTTGGCCAGGATTTCCTGAATCATCTGGATTTGCTCGGTGATGTGGCCGCTGGCGCGGGGCTCGATGTCGGGTGGCAAGCAGCCGAGCACCTCCATGTGGCGGTGGTACAGGTTGGCGTACTGCTCGGCCACCTGCATGGGCTCCAGCTTCTGGGCGCGGGCTCTTCTTGATATTTTGTCTTCGCCTTCGTCGGCGTCGTTTTCAAGGTGTCCTACATCGGTGATGTTGCGGACGTAGCGCACTGTGTAGCCTAAGTGGCGCAAGTAGCGCGTTAACACGTCAAACACCACCGGGCCCCGGGCGTTGCCCACATGCGCCTCACTATACACCGTTGGGCCGCAGAGGTAGACGCCCACGAAAGGTGCGTTCAGGGGTTCGAAAGTGGCTTTGCGGCGAGTAAGCGTGTTATAAAGCGAGAGTGTAGGCAGCATTCGGCAAAAGTATCACGGATTTAAACGGATTTATCGAGTTAGGCGAATTTCATGCGCCTCCGCTTTGGTTGCCACCTTTAACAGCACATGCTTGCAAAGTGCTCCAATACCTTAATCCAATACCTGAATTTAGTCGGGAGTAGCTGATTTTATCGGCAACTAAGTCTATAACCCATCTCATAAAGCACAAAAGTCTTTATTTAGAGTATATAAAGTTCATTCAGCAGTTTAAGAAATCAGTTTCTCGGTATAAAACGCCGGGTACGCACATGATGGAAGCCTTACAAGATGGTCCGCCTTGCTGCGCTATCATGTTTGCTGATGCCGAGTATGCGCATAGGCTAAACCGTTGTCGTTCCGACGCAAAAGGAATCTAGGTTATAGCGGCTGAGTTGCTTGCCTTAGATTCCTTTTGCGTCGGAACGACAACGATCTGGAATCAACTTTTTACTGTCCACGGCAAGAGCAATATCTTTTCCTATTTACTTACACCATCATTACTTCGACCTCAGCCGGTAGGTGGCGGTAGTTGGATAGTGGTCGGAATAAGGAATTTCGTAGTGCACCCAGAAGTCATCAACCGACCATTCGGGGCTGGCAAATTGGTTGTCGATGCGAATGAAGGGCAGCTGACCGTGGTAGGTAGGACCGACGCCGTTGCCTACTGCGGCCCAGGCGTTCTGGAAATCGTCGGCTAACTGATCGTAGCTGTAGCTGTAGGGCAGGTCGTTGAGGTCGGCACAGAGTAGCAACGGATACGGGCTGCGCTCGAAGCGGCGCGTGAGCGTATCAACTTGCCAGCTGCGCGACACCATACCGCGCTTGAAGCGGCGCAGCAAGCCCAGGGCTTTGTTGCGGAACCCGACTTTGCTGGAGTAACTGTCTACAATGTCGCGCTCGTCGAGGCTCATGCTTTGCAAGTGAAAGTTGAACACCCGAATGGTATCCTTGTTCGGCAGGCGCAAGTCTGCCCACATGGCGTGGTTTTGCGTGAGCTTACCGAAGTTGACGGTGCCCCGCCGCAGAATTAGGTAACGCGTGAAAATGGCCATGCCAAACTCGGCCCCAATCCGATTGGTCAGACTTCGGGAAACAAAGCTTTGCCGATTGGAGCGCGCCCCAATTCGCTCCACGCTGTTGAAAACGCCTTTTTCCTTGCTGGTAGCCGTGCGAGGCTCGTTATAGAACTCTTGCAGACAAATGATTTCGGCCGGATTGTCGGCTATCCACTGAATCAACTTCCTTGATGACGCCAAATCCGGGTCGCGTAACTGCGGATACACGTTGAAGATGCGCACGTTGGCGGAAAGCACCCGCACCCGTAGCCCCGGCGCATCGGCTGCCGGTGCCACCCGCAACGGGTGCAGGGCTACTCCGCGCTGCAAGTGTGGCCACGTTAGCACGGCCACCAGCAGCGGCAACGCCGCTACCCGCCAGTTGCGCAACAGCCAGTAAGGCACTGCCAGCAAGTTTAAAACCAGTGCTACGGGCAGCGTGAGGGCTCCGAAAGCCGCGGGCCAGAACGTGTAGGCGGGCACCTGCACGCAAGCAATGGCCGCGAGCAGCCACCCAATAACAAGCAAGGTGCAGGTGAAAGCAAACGAACGACGCACAGCAGAAATAATACGGCCTCAGGACCGCAGATGACGAGCAAAGGTAATGCGTAACCACTCAAGGCCTTGAGCGGATGACTGCGCAAGAAGTAAGCTTAAATTTCGTTGTACTTTCAGGTTCGTTTTCTCTTAGGTAGCAAGATGTGGAATCGGAGCTTATAAGTGTATCTAATCTCCTGGTTAGCAGCTAGTACAACCTTTACTCTACACCTTGCTACGGTTGCCTCAGTTTCCAGTCTATGCTCCTTTTTACAGTGCGATTTTTCTTTTCCAGTTTACTGCTGCTTGCGGCTCCGCGCCTACTGGCGGCCTCTGTTCCTTCCCTGAAGCAAGCGCCGCCGACGGGTGCATCCCTGGAGTTCATTGAAAACAAGGGGCAATGGGACAGCCCGGTACGCTACGCGGCTGCCCTACCGGCCGGGCGGTTGTTCGTGGGTCCAACAGGTTTCACTTACAGCTTTGTTGATCCGGTGATGCTGCGTAGCCACTCGCACCATGGCAGCGAGGACGCTGCCAAAGCTCCTACTTCTGATGTGTTGCGCGGCCATTCCTACTCGGTTACGTTCGCAGGGGCCAACCGCTCCCCCACCCTCGCCGGTGAAGAAGTTACGCCTGCGCCCTACAACTACTTCCGCGGCAACAACCCTAAACGGTGGGCCAGCAACGCCCATAGCTTCCGGCGCTTGCGCTACACCAACCTTTATCCGGGCATTGGCGCCGTCGTCTACGAAAACGCCAGCCAGCGCCTGGAGTACGACTTTCAAGTGAGCCCAGGTGCCAAGCCCGCGGCTATTCAACTTCGCTACGCCGGCCCCAACCGTCTCACCCTAAGCGCGGAAGGCAACTTGCTAATTGAAACCTCGGTGGGCCAGGTTATCGAACAGGCTCCCAAGGCTTGGCAGGAAATCAGGGGGCAGCGCGTAGCCGTGTCCTGCGCCTTCGACCTCCAAGGCAGCACGGTTAGCTTCCGGCCCGGCCAGTACGATCCACGCTACACCCTCATCATCGACCCGACCGTTATCTTCTCGTCCTTCACAGGGTCTACGGCCGACAACTGGGGGTTTACCGCCACGTACGATGCGCAAGGCAATATGTACTCGGGCGGCATTGTGCTTGATGTAGGGTATCCTACCAGCCCCGGCGCCTTCGATACCTCTTTCAGCGGGACTACCGACATTGGCATTATCAAGTACAATACTGCTGTATCGGGCGCAGCAGCTCGGCTTTATGCCACCTATCTAGGTGGCAGAAGCATGGAAGCGCCGCACAGCATGGTGGTAAATTCGCAGGGCGAGCTGGTGATAATGGGGTCTACGGGTTCAACCAATTTCCCCACCACCAATGGCGCCTACGATACCTCGCACAACGGTGGCCCCCATATCACGCCCGACGAAAACTTCGAGCCTTTCTTGTACGATAATGGCGCTGATATCTTCATTGCCAAACTTTCCGCCAACGGCAGCTCGCTCACGGGGAGTACGCTTGTGGGTGGCTCCGGCACCGACGGCGTAGTTTCCCAACTCGGAAGGGCCAGCAACGGCCAATCCACAACAACTGATGGCCTGCCAGGCTCTCCCGTTATCAACTACGGCGACCAGTTTCGCGGCGACGTAGTGACGGATGGAGACGGCAACATTTACGTAGCCTCCGTCACCAATAGTACCAACTTTCCTACGCCCAACGGCTTTCGCACCAGCTTTCAGGGCGGCAGCTTCGATGCGGTGGTCTTGAAATTATCGGCTAACCTGCGCACGCTGCTGTGGTCCACTTATTTGGGCGGCAGCAACGCCGAGGCAGCCTACTCCTTGCAGGTAGATGCCACCCGCGGGGTGTACGTGGCCGGCGGTACCTTGAGCAACAATTTCCCTACTACTGCGGGAAGTTTACAATCCGGTTTCCAGGGCGGTGTCGATGGGTTCATATCTCATTTAAGCAACACGGGCAGCGTACTGCTGCAATCATCATTCATCGGTACCAGAGACTACGACCAAGCTTTCTTTGTGCAGCTTGACGCCGCCAGCAATGTATACCTTCTAGGCCAAACCCAGGGGCAAATGCCTATCAGTGCCGGGTGCTATGGCGTGGCCGATGGGCGTCAATTTATTCAAAAGCTGAATCCTACTTTAAGTACCCGCTTCTACAGCACCCGCATTGGCAGTGGCAGCACCCTCTTCCCTGATATCTCCCTGACGGCTTTTCTTGTTGATGATTGCGAGCGAATCTACATCAGTGGCTGGGGAGGCTTGGTCAACCGCGGTGGTAGCACCAGAGGCTTGCCTGTCACGGCCAATGCCATCCAGTCGGCCACCGACGGCTCCGACTTCTACCTGGCCCAGTTTCGGCCCGGCATGCAGTCGCTGGAATACGGCACTTACTACGGTGAACGAGGTGGCCGCAGTGGCGAGCATGTCGATGGTGGTACTTCGCGCTTCGATAAAAAAGGGGTAGTGTACCAAGCCGTGTGCGGCGGCTGCGGGCGCACTTCCGGTTTTCCGGTGCCTCCGGGCGCCAACACGTACTCCACCACCAACCGCAGCGACAACTGCAATAATGCCGCGTTCAAGATAGACTTTGGTATCATCACCGCCGATCCGGGCCCGAACCGTTATGTGTGCGTCAACAACGGTCCTATCCTATTGGGTGGTACCCCAGCCGGGGGTACTTGGTCTGGGCCCGGCGTGTCGGCGGTAGCGGGGGGAGGCTACCAATTCACACCTTCGTCGGCCCGCCTCGGGGTTAGCATTCTCACGTATTCCGTAACTGCTACTGGTACCTGCGTCAGCACCCGGCCCTTGCGCATGACCGTGACGCCGGAAAGACAGATGACTTTTGCCCAGGTTGCCTCGAATTGCCTAACGCCCGGCACCGTGACGTTGGTTGCAACACCAGCCGGCGGCACATTCAGTGGACCAGGCGTATCAGGCAACACGTTCAATCCTGTTACGGCGGGCGTCGGCACGCACACACTAACCTATTCCGTTTCCGACACGCTTGGCTGTGGCTCTATTAGCCAGGTAGTGCCCATAGGTATCGCGCCCCAAGTGCGAGTTGGCCGTGATACTACCATTTGCATCGACCAAATGAAGGCGTTTCAGATGCGGGGCATGTCACCGGCTGGTGGGACTTGGAGCGGCCCGGGCATTACGCCAGGCGGCCTTTTCACCCCACCCAACACCAACAACCGGGGTGGTATTTATCAGTTGAGTTATACCTACTCCGTCAACGGCTGCGCTAGCGTAGCTACCCGCACCGTGGTGATGGCACCTACCTCGTCGGTCAATGCGCCTCTTAACCTGCCGGAATGTTCAGCCGATCCGCGCTATACGGGTCTGGCCCCATTTACCTACCAGTTCGAGCCAGTGTTAGCCGGGGGTACTTATGATTGGGACTTTGGCGACGGCAGTGAACACTCCACCGAAGCTGGCCCAACTCACCTGTACGCCGAACCCGGCTCCTACCGAGTGAAACTGATTGCGCGCTACGCAGGCTGCGTAGTGGAAACAGCTTTTGCGCCGGTGGAAGTAGGTGAAATGAAAGTACCCAACATCATCACGCCCAACGGTGATTCCCTCAACGACTCGTTTAAGCCTCGTTTCAGTTGCAAGCCAACTCATCTGCAAGTGTTCAACCGCTGGGGTACGCTCGTATACGAAATCAAGGATTATCACAACGATTGGAGCGGCAAAAACCTACCCGACGGCGTGTATTATTACTTATTGCGCGACACCGATGAGCGGCGGGCGAAAGGCTGGCTTGAGGTAAAACGCTAGCCAGTTTCAACAAATGTCTTGCCCTTTCGTCAGTTGACACGAGGCACTTCTCTTTTATCAAGGCCCCGGCCCATAGCCTTGCCTGTGTGCTTACCTTCAGTGAGCTACTATTACTATATACCAACCAACGTGTCCAGGTATGCAGCCCGCTGGAACATCGAATCAACAAGTAGCAGAGAACCACAACAAGAAAAATTCACTTGTTGATGGCTTCGTGGCAAGACAATAAATCAGTTGGGGTGACATCCTTTTGAGAGGCTTGCTTGACCTTAGCTCTCCTCTCCCCCGTTAGCTAACTTGCTTTCGGCGGTTTATCACCGTATATTTGCGTGGTATTCTGGTTGTGAAGAGGGGACGTAGCGTCCCCTCTTTCTTTTATCACCCGGTCCAAGTCTAAATGAATTTCGATCAAAACCGTATTGCGGAAATGCTACAGGACAGCCTGATTGGCTTCGAGCTGTTTGTGGTAGACTTGAGCGTATCTGATGCCGTCCGGCCTAAAATCACCGTCACCCTCGACAGTGAACAGGGCCTCGGTATTGACGAATGCGCCCAGGTAAGCCGCCGGCTAGCTCGGCGCATTGATGAAGCTTACGGTGAGGATGCTACTTATTCCTTGGAAGTTACTTCGCCCGGTGCCGACCAGCCTCTCGCCGACCCGCGTCAATACACCCGTCACGTAGGCCGCAGCTTAAGCCTAAAGTTGAAGGATGGCACCGAGAAAACCGGCAAACTGGAAGCCGCCGAAGCAGATGGCATTCAGTTGGCGGAAGTAATCAAAGAAAAGAGCAAGCAGAAAACCCTGCCCGCCGTGCTGGTGCCTTTCACCGAGATTCAGGAAGCGCGGGTAGTTATTTCGTTTAAGTAAATCAAATGATTGAATTGCTAAATGGTTGAATTGCTGAATTTAACATCTTCACGTAACCAACTACGCAGCAATTAAACAATTCAACAATTAATCAGATGAACAGCAACGTTCTGATTGAATCGTTCGCCGAATTTGCCCGGAGCAAGAACATCGACCGTCCCACGATGATGAGCATCTTGGAGGACGTGTTCCGCACTATGATTCGCAAAAGGTACACCGACGACGCCAACTTCGACGTCATCTTGAACGTGGACAAGGGCGACTTGGAAATCTACCGCAACCGTGAAATTGTGGACGACAACTCCGAGGATATCTGGGACAACGACAAAATTCCGCTGGCGGAGGCTCACAAAATCGAGCCCGACTTCGAAGTAGGCGAACAAGTAACCGAGGAAATCAAGCTGGAGGACTTTGGGCGCCGCGCCGTGCTTATGGCTCGCCAAACGCTTATTCAGCGGGTGAAAGATTTGGAGCGCGACAATCTTTACCAGACGTATAAGGATCAGGTAGGGGAGGTTATCACCGGTGAGGTATATCAGGTATGGAGCCGCGAAGCACTGATCTTGGACAAGGATGAAAACGAGTTGGTGTTACCTAAAGCCGAGCAAATTCCAAAGGACCGCTACCGCAAAGGCGACACCGTGCGTGCCGTAGTACACCGCGTCGAAATCATCAACGGCACGCCCAAAATCATCCTCTCGCGCGCCGCACCGGCTTTTCTGGAGCGTTTGTTCGAACAGGAAGTACCGGAAATTTATGATGGCTTGATTACCATCAAGAATATCGTGCGCGAACCTGGTGAGCGTGCCAAAGTAGCCGTAGAAAGCTACGATGACCGCATTGATCCGGTAGGTGCTTGCGTGGGCATGAAAGGCTCGCGTATTCACGCCGTAGTGCGCGAATTGGAGAACGAGAACATCGACGTCATCAACTACACCGACAACCTCGAGCTGTACATTGCTCGGGCCTTGTCGCCGGCTAAATTGACTTCGATGAAAATAAACGAACAAACTGGCCGGGTATCGGTGTTCTTGAAACCCGACCAAGTTTCATTGGCTATTGGACGCGGTGGTGCTAACATCAAATTAGCCAGCCGCCTAGTAGGTATGGAAATCGACGTATTCCGGGATGCCGGCGATTACGACGAAGATATTGCACTTGACGAATTCTCTGACGAAATTGAATCCTGGATTATCGCCGAGCTTAAGAAAATTGGTCTTGATACTGGTCGGGCCGTATTAGCTGTAAGTAAAGAAGATATCGTGCGCCGTACCGAATTAGAAGAAGAACATGTAGATGAGCTTTTCCGCGTTATTAAACAGGAATTTAACGAGGAAGAAGAAGAAAGCGACCAAACACATACTCCCACCGTCAGCGACGACGCGCAATGAGCGCGCGGGCTTCGGCCCGGCAAAGGTGTTAAATCGGGCCAGTCGGCCGGATTTAACACCGGCTGGCACCATTTAAAGTAGTACCTTTGCAATCAGATAAGAGTATCGTTCGCGAGCATAGAATGGCGGAAGCAGCAACCAAACGGCTTAGTCAGGCAGCCAAAGACCTGAACGTTGGGATGAACACCTTGGTGGAAACCCTAGCGAAAAAAGGATTTCAGATAGAAAACAAGCCCACAACCAAGCTGAGCTCAGATCAGGTTGCGTTGCTGGACAAGGAATTCGCGTCTTCAGCCCAAGACAAAGCCGAAGCCTTCAAGCTCAGCCAGGCCAAGCGCCAGAATGAGCTGGATGTTGCTGCTCTTGCCCGGCCTGCTGAGCCCGTGGCTCCCAAAGCACCAGTGGCTCCTGTGCCTGCGCCCAAGCCAGTTGAGGCTCCCAAGCCAACTCCTTCTCCCGTAGCCGCTCCGGTGACCACCGCTCCTGTTGTTGCGCCTGCTGCAAGCAGACCAACTCCATTAGAGGAAGCGCCTAAGGTGCCCGGCCTGAAAGTGTTGGGGAAAATTGAGCTAGACTCCAGAGGCCGGCCCGTACCGCCACGGCCTGCTCCAAGCCCTACTCCTCCACCAGTACCAGTTACTGCGCCGGTAACAGAGGTAAAGGCTCCGCAGGCACCTGCACCGGTTGTAGAAAATAAGCCGGTTCCTGCGCCAGCACCGGCACCAGCCACTCCCGTAGCTTCGGCACCGGTTGCGCCAGCGGCCCCCATTGCCCCTGCTCCGGTAGCACCAGCACCAAGCCGGCCAGTTGAACCAACTCCGGTGGTCGCGAAAGCTCCTGCCCCGACTCCCGAGCCAAAACCTACGCCAACGCCAGTTTTGCCAGCTCCACAAGCTCCTGTGGTGGTCACAGCACCAGCACCTACCCCTCCTGCTACTCCCGAAACGCCCGCTATTTCGGCTCCGGCCGAGGAAGCAGGCACTATTACGGCCAGAGCCGATCAGTTGAAAGGGCTGACTGTGCTTGGCAAAATTGAGCTACCGGTTGATTCGTCGCGCCGCGGTGGTGGTAGCAACGCAGGGCGTGGCCCACGGCCCGTAGCGTCATCTGATGTGCGTAAGAGCGGGCTGAACGCAGATGCTAAGAAGCGTCAGCGCCAGCGCATTCCAGGTCAAACCGGCGCTCCTCAACCCGGTCAGGGACAAGGCCAGGGAGGGCAAGGCCAGGGACAAGGTAGTCCACGGCCCGAACAAGGGCAGAATCCTGGCTACCAAGGTAATCGGCCTACAGGTACTGGCCCACGTGGCAACAATAGCAATAGCAACAACACAAACCAGCGGCCACCTAACACGGCGCCACGGGTTACGGGTACGGGCCAAGCAGCGCAGCGTCAAGCTCCGGCTGTACCGCTCACTCCCGAGCAAAACGAGAAACAAATACAAGAGCAAATCAAGGCGACGCTGGCTAAACTCAGCGGTGGCCGTGGTGGTAACCAGAGCAACCGGGCTAAGTACCGTCGGGATAAGCGGGCTGGTGTAGCCGAGGATCGAGAGGCCCAGCGCGCTCAAAACGAACTGGACGCCAAGACGCTGAAAGTAACCGAATTTATTTCGGCCAACGACTTAGCTTCACTGATGGATGTATCGGTGAACGAGGTAATCAAAGTGTGCTTGAACATGGGCATGTTCGTGTCCATCAACCAGCGCCTTGACGCCGAAGCCATTACGGTCATTGCCGACGAATTTGGCTATGATGTTGAGTTCCTGAGTGCCGAGGAAGAAGAAACCGATCTTGGTATTGTTGATAACGATGAAGACCTGCAGCCGCGGGCTCCTATCGTTACCATCATGGGTCACGTCGACCACGGTAAGACTTCGTTGCTTGACTATATTCGGAGTGCTAGCGTAGCCAAAGGCGAAGCCGGCGGTATCACGCAGCACATCGGGGCTTACGACGTGATGACAGCTTCCAACAAGCGGGTCACCTTCCTTGACACGCCGGGTCACGAAGCCTTTACGGCCATGCGTGCTCGGGGTGCCAAAGTGACGGACATTGCTATCATCGTGGTAGCGGCCGACGATTCGGTAATGCCCCAGACCAAGGAAGCTATCAATCATGCTCAGGCAGCCGGTGTCCCGATTGTTATTGCGCTCAACAAAATCGACAAGCCTTCGGCCAACCCCGATAAAATCCGGGAGGAACTCTCAGCGATGAACGTGCTGGTAGAAGAATGGGGCGGTAAATACCAGTCGCAGGAAGTATCAGCCAAATCTGGTTTGGGCGTTGACGACCTTCTAGAGAAGGTATTGCTAGAAGCCGAGATTCTGGAGCTAAAAGCTAATCCTGACCGTAATGCCGTTGGTACGGTTATCGAAGCCTCGCTTGATAAGGGCCGGGGCTATGTGACCACCATTCTAGTACAGACTGGTACCATGCGCGTAGGTGACATTGTACTGGCAGGTCCGCACTACGGACGTGTGAAAGCAATGACCGACCACCGGGGCAAAAAGATGAAGCAAGCTGGTCCGGCTACGCCGGTGCAGGTGCTCGGCTTGACTGGTGCTCCACAGGCCGGCGACAAGATCCAGGTAATGGAAACCGAGCGCGAAGCGCGGGAACTGGCCACGCAGCGTCAGCAACTGTCGCGTGAGCAGACCATGCGCACCAAGAAACACATCACCCTTGATGAAATAGGTCGTCGTCTGGCACTAGCTTCATTTAAAGAGCTTAACATCATCGTGAAAGGTGACGTGGACGGTTCGGTGGAAGCACTGGCTGACTCGCTACTCAAGCTAAGCACGCCGGAAGTATCGGTGAACATCCTCAGTAAGGGAGTAGGCGCCATCTCCGAGTCTGATGTACTGCTGGCTTCGGCTTCCGACGCCATCATCATTGGTTTCCAGGTACGACCTTCGCAAAGTGCCCGGAAGCTGGCCGAGCAAGAGCAGATCGACATCCGACTCTACTCTATTATCTACAATGCCATTAATGAGGTGAAGGATGCCATGGAAGGCATGCTTGCCCCGACGGTGCAGGAAGTAGTAGTGGCCAATGCTGAAATCCGGCAGGTGTTCAATATCACCAAAGTGGGCTCCATCGGTGGCTGCATGGTGACGGAAGGCACCTTCACTCGCAAAACCAAAGTACGGCTCGTCCGTGATGGTATTGTGGTGTACTCGGGCGAAATCCAGGACCTCAAGCGCTACAAGGATGACGTGTCGGAAGTACGTCAAGGCTACGAGTGCGGTATCTCCTTGAGAGGCTATAATGACCTGCAAGTAGGAGATAACATCGAAGGCTTCGAGGAAAAAGAAGTGAAGCGTACGTTGTAAAGCAAGCTTCCTTTATAAAAATTTCTTAGGAAACGCCCCAATTGCTAGCAATTGGGGCGTTTTTCATATTATACTATCCTTAGAAGCTGCTGAATAGTATGGTAGCATAATATGAAAACTCACCTCTAAACAGTACATATCCTGACCTTTGGACTACTATGATTTGCACTACGTACTGATAAACTTGATTCAGACGTTCTCACATTATTATGTTATTGACACTAGCCGAACATACGTCTAGCTTTGTATCACTTTAAGAAGTATTAAATTACTTCATCCCGCTTTGCATGAGAACAAAATTGACGTTCCTACTTCTACTAATAGGGCTGGCTACTACAGTATTAGCTCAAACGCCCCGCCCTGCTAAGCCGACCTCTAAACCTACTACAGCGAAAACTGCTACGACGAAGCCAAAGGCTACCAAGGCATCTAAATCCAATATCCCTAAGTCGGCTACAGTGCCCACTAACTCAACAACTCGTCCAACCTCCAAGTCTACAACAGCACCACCAACTGTTCCTACAAACCCAGTTAAGCTGGAAATACCTGGAGTTGAGCCTCAGAAAGCGCCCTCGTTCAACAAAGGAACTGTAGCAGTCAATTTGGGCTTAGGGTTGGGTATAGGCTACGGCTATGGCAATAGCTTCAATTTTGGGGGAAGTAAGAAGTCCTCACCGGCTCTTAGCTTGTCGGTTGAGAAGGGGGTTGTTGATGGGATTGGGCCCGGCGTCATCAGTGTTGGCGGATTGCTTGGCTATAAGTCTGATAGCTATGAGTGGTCTTCCTATAAAGCTAAGTGGACCAATATTTATGTGGCTGCTCGCGGAGCCTATCACTATAACTTTACAGCTAATCCTAAAATAGACACCTATGCTGGTTTTAGTTTAGCAGCTCGCATCGAGAGCTATTCCAACGACTATGACGATGATGCACTAAAAGATTCTTACGGCGGCGTTGATTTTGAAGTGGGAGTTTTTGCGGGAGGACGTTACTTGCTTACCGACAAAATTGGAGTATTTTCTGAGCTAGGCTATGATATGAGTTACATGAAACTAGGTCTCACAGCAAAGTTTTGACGTCACCTGCTAGCACACTACTACATATTCTCTCCACAACTACATATTACAACCAACGCTTCGCTACGGAGCAATAATTTTAACTCTAGAAAGGGAAGTCAACGGGCACTACATGCTTTTTAGTGCTTGTCCGTTAGGCGTTATGACTTTTCACTACCAATGACCGTGACTCATGGCTCGCGCAACTGCTTCCGTACCTAAGGTTGAAACCCCCTTTCACAGCATCTGCATGCCAGCTCCTGTTTGCTACCTCTCCCTTAGTGTTGCATCGTCAGCCGCAAGTAAAACTGCTACTTTATGGCTACCGGGCCCTTATTGGGATTATCACAAACATCAGATGTCGTAATAATTACTAAACCTAACAGACAGATATATAGGCATTTGCTAGCTTCTATCCGCTATGCTACCTACATGCGTCTTCTTTAGTTGAGCCGGGGGCGAACGGTGGCCTCGATTTCACTAAAGGCGCAAAAAAGCCCCACTGCTGTGCAGTGAGGCTTTTTCCTTGGATATTGAGCTCTAAAAATTCTAGCAGAATGCTGTGTATTTCTTTAAAAAAACAAAAAACGCTTTTTGTTTTTGTGATTTAAGGGCTTGCCTTTAGGATCGATGCCCATGGCTGGACGGCTTTGTCCTTTCTTCATCATGGCGTTCTTGGCGTGCTTGCTAGCCTTAAACTTACGCACTGTAAAGCCCCCTGCCCCTTTCTCATATTGCCGGGCAGGACCAGCCGCGCGGCCAAAGCTGGTATTCGCGCTGCCACCCGCCCGCGCTTGCAGTAACTCTAGCTGCTGGTCGCGCTTAGCATCATCAGGGTTCATGTTCATGCGGCGCTGCATGTTGGCAATGTCCGATGAGTTGGCTTTGCGCTTGCGCAAACCTTGTTCACTGGTTTGGTTACCCGGCTCGGTGGAAGTGGTATTTGACGTTTGGGCGTGTACAGGTCGGCATAGAAAGCCTGCGGCAATCAATAACGTGGCAGCTAATTCTTTTTTCATGCTCAGGAAAAGGTAGCTAAGCAGCTGGTGCTTACGGCAAGTGGAGTGGGTTTCTGGCGCGGCAACGGGTGGTATGCTAAGTTAGTTCAAATTCTTTAAAACTTGTAAGTCAGCCCAATACCTAAGGTTTCTTTGAACTGAATTCGCCGGCCGCGGGCTGTGAAGTCACTGTTTTGTTGGTCGGCATTGAGTGGCACCAACACATCATCGTCGTAAACCAAGGCAGTAGCAACGCTGGCACTAAAGAACTCGTTGACTTTGAAATCCAGCAAATTTTCCCAGTTCACGTCTACGTTTTGTGGGTCGTGAAAATAGTTACTGAACAACTCTAGCCGCGTCTGATACGTGACATTGCTCATCAGGCCCCGCCGGTAGCGTACGTTCAGGTAGGCTCCTAATTCTTCACGCATTCGTTCACCGCTACCAGTTATTAGCTGACCATCAGCATCGAGTTGAGCCGCTTTCACGCCGAACGCCCCTACATCGGCCAATTGCTGGTCGTTTACCACTGTGAATTTCCCCGTTGCTGGCGATAAAAACAGCGAAAAGTCCTCGTTTGGCTTGTACTCAAAGCCAATTGACGCCAGAATGTAGGCAGGCGCGAAGAATTTCGACAGCAATGAATCTGGTTTCAGGATATCGTTGGTAGGGGTAAGCTGCGTTTTCAGGTTTAATTGCGTGGCGTACGACCATTTAGTGGCATAATTGCGGGTGTACCGGGCATTTAGCTCGAGCCGATCATCGTTTTTGCGCACTTTAGATTTACCGGCTTTCAGCAAGCCATACACAAGGTTGCTAGCTAAAGCAAACGTGTGGTTTTCGCCGCGAAAATGCACGTAAACGTTGCCTAGAGCTAGCAACGACAAAGAGCTTTGCCCACCCGGCGCCCAATTGCTTAAGCTTACCTGGCTGAAATTGAGTGTGCCAGCGCCGCCTCGCCGCCAGCCATGAACGGTGTCTTCGTCGGCTGCTAGTCGGAAAGCGGCCGGTGGGGTCGGTGCTCGATAAGGTGCATAATTTTGCGCGTAAGCGCTACTACCATAAACCCATAGTAGCAGGCTAGTAAGCAGAATTTTTTCAGTGAAATAGAGTATAGTTGTTCTCATAGAAGGAGAAACACCAGACAAATAAAAGGTGAAGAGAAAGCCGGCCTTCGCCCTGATACATGCGGGTGAAAACCGGCTTTATAAAATTTTCAAAGCAAGCTAGATAAGTGGTATTGCTAGCTACGACCACGCAGCGCATCCCGGATTTCCGTCAGCAGGGCTTGGTCTTTGGTGGGCGCCGGATCGGCGACTACCACTACTGTGGGCTTCTTGAAGCGGTTTGCAAGTTTCACAATCCAGAAAATGGCAAAAGCAATGAGGAGAAAATCGATAACGGCCGTCAAGAACAATCCAAAATTCACGGTTGCTGCACCAGCATCTTTCGCGGCCTTCATCGTGTTATAGCTCGCGCCATCAAGAGCGACAAACCAGTCCGTGAAATCTTTCCCGCCAGTTAAGAAGCTTAATACTGGCATCAAGATGTCATCCGTGAGCGATGTTACAATTTTACCGAATGCCCCTCCGATAATAACACCAACTGCCAGATCGAGCACATTTCCCTTGGAAATGAACTCTTTGAATTCGGAAACAAACCCCATGTGCTTGTGAAATTTTATGGTGAGACAAGACAACTGATTTGGGCTAATATACCTTTTTCTTAATACCTCGGCCGTGATGACGGGCAAAGATAAACCGCTCCCTCAAGGCATAATTCGATTTTCGCCGGATCATGGCCTCTCCCCGCTTAATACCTAATCGGAGCAGCCGAACACCTGCTTCTGGCTCCTGATTTAGGCTATCTTTGCTGGCATTCTGCTACTGCCACCCCCCTTTCCGCATGGCTTCTTTCGAAAATCTGCTCTATGACCTCGATGCCGAAAGCGGCATTTTGACCATCACGCTCAACCGGCCAACCAAGCTCAACGCCCTCAACAATGCCACGATTGGGGAAATTGGCAAGGCTATGCAGCAGGCCCTTGACGACCAGCTCGTACGGGGCATCATTCTGACGGGTAGCGGTGAGAAAGCCTTTGTAGCCGGCGCGGATATTGCCGAGTTGGCCGCCTTGAGCGAACCGCTCGCTCGCCGTGCTTCCGAACACGGGCAAGAAGTGTTCTGCATGATAGAGGAAAGTCCTAAGCCCGTGGTGGCGGCCGTAAACGGCTTTGCGCTCGGCGGTGGCTGTGAGCTAGCTATGGCTTGTCACTTGCGCATTGCCGCCGATAATGCTCGTTTCGGCCAGCCGGAAGTGAATTTAGGGCTAATTCCGGGCTACGGTGGTACGCAGCGCTTAACGCAGCTGATTGGCAAAGGCAAAGCGCTGGAACTGATGATGACTGCCGATATGGTGAAGGCCGACGAAGCCCTGCGCCTGGGCTTAGTCAACCATGTAGTACCTGCCCCCGACCTGCTACCGTTTACGCGTGAACTGCTTGGTCACATTCTAGCTAAAGCACCACTAGCCATCGGGCTGGTTATTGATAGTGTGAATGCTTACTTCGCCGAAGATCGGCATGGCTACCAAACTGAGGCCAATGCCTTCGCCCGCTGCTTTGTGTCGCAAGATTTCAAGGAGGGCACGCAGGCATTTTTGGAGAAACGGCCTGCTGCTTTTACCGGTAAGTAAGGCTTCTATTACAGGAGCAGCGCTCTTTTCACGGTAGCAGGTCCATTTTTACTCCTTGGCCTACTGCCGCTCAAGATGTTCCTGCCTAAGCAGGAAGACACGGACAGCTACTATGAGTTCAATTGCCAAGCGTCTTGCTTCGCAGACCGCCGTGTACGGCATCAGCAGCATTGTGGGGCGCGTACTGACTTACCTGCTGGTACCAGTATATACAGGGCGGTTTGCGGCGGCCGAGTACGGCATTGTGACGGCCCTGTATGCCTGCGTTTCGTTTTTGAACGTGCTGTTTACCTACGGGTTGGAAACCACATTTTTCCGCTTCGCCTCGCGGCCCGGCACCGACCGTCAACTACTCTACAACCGAGTACTTAGCTTGCTGGTAGTAAGCAGCGTCGTGTTTTCAGGACTGCTCGCGTGGCAGGCTGGCACGTTGCTGCGCCTGCTGAGTTTGCCATCGGGGCAGGAACGGTATGCCGTTTGGCTGGCGCTGATTTTGGGACTTGACGCGGTGGCAGCCATTCCATTTGCCAAGTTACGGCTAGAGAATAAGGCCCGTAAGTTTGCAACCATCCGCATGGCCAACATCGTGCTGAACGTGGCCCTCAACCTGTTCTTCATCATCGTATGCCCCGATATCATGGCGGGCGAGTACCTGACGGTGCTTCGGCCACTCATAGCGGTTATCTACGACCCTAGTATTGGGGTCGGCTACGTGTTTCTGTCGAATCTGGCGGCTAGTGCGTTTACGCTGTTGCTGCTAGCGCGCGAGTTGGCCGCTTTCCGCTTTCACCTCGACCTAGCCGCTCTCCGGCCGATGCTGGTGTACGCCTATCCTATCATGCTGATGGGACTGGCCGGGATGGTGAACGAAACGCTCGACCGGATTCTACTGCCGGCTTGGCTACCAGAAGGCTTTTATCCAGGTAAGAGTAGCGAGACGGTAGCCGGTATTTACGGGGCGTGCTATAAGCTGAGCATTTTTATGAGCCTCGTTATTCAGGCCTTCCGCTACTCTGCCGAGCCGTTCTTTTTCGCGCAGAGCAACGAGAAGAATTCTCCAGCCACGTTTGCGTTGGTGTTGAAGTGGTTCACGCTCTGTTGTGCTTTTATTTTCGTGTTCATCAGCGTCAACCTCGAAGACTTTGCAAAGTACTTTTTGCGCGGTGCTGAATACCGCGAAGGCATAGCCGTGGTGCCGGTGCTACTGCTGGCCAACTTATTTCTGGGCGTATACTGGAACCTGTCGGTGTGGTTCAAGCTCACTGATAAGACCTACTATGGTACTTACATCGGAGGAGCCGGCGCCGTGCTTACCATCGTACTGAACCTGCTGCTGATTCCGGTGCTAGGCTACATGGGCTGCGCCCTGACCACGTTGGCGTGCTACTTTATGATGGCGGCTATCTGTTGGTGGCTGGGGGAGCGGCACTTCCCAGTGCCATACCCGGTGGGCCGCCTGCTGCTGTGGCTACTGGTCGCGTCGGGATTGGTGGTGCTCGGTTGGTTTGTTTCCTTCGATGATTACTGGGTACGCCACCTCTGGCATTTGGTGCTGTGCGCCGTTTTTGTTGGCTTGGTGGTGCTGGTTGAAAAACCGCAACGCGTGCTAGCTCGATGAGCTGCCAAGCACCACTTGTTTTCTGCTACCGACAGCCACTGCCTGGCAACTCAATTAATTGAAAGCAGAAACTACCTTTGCCGCATGCAGATACCCGTTGTCAACCGCTCCCGCCATCCATTGCCCGAGTACCAAACAGCTCACGCCGCTGGCCTCGACGTTCGAGCCAACCTCGCGGAGTCCGTTACGTTGAAGCCATTGCAACGCGCCTTAATCCCAACGGGTCTGTTTCTGGAAATTCCAGCCGGGTATGAAATGCAGGTGCGGCCTCGGAGCGGGTTGGCGTACAAGCACGGTATTGGTATCGTAAACAGCCCGGGCACCATCGACGCTGATTATCGTGGCGAGTTGAAGGTGCTGTTGGTTAACTTATCCGACACCGAGTTTGTGGTCCAGGATGGGGAGCGTATTGCGCAGCTAGTGGTTGCCCGCCACGAAGTAATTGCTTGGCAGCCAACCGAGGCGCTAAGCGAAACCGCCCGCGGTGCGGGAGGCTATGGCAGCACGGGCGTAAGCTAGTAGTAGCTTACTGGTTTTCGTTTTTGCCATTCCTATTACTGATATTCACCACCCTTCAACGAGTCAACCTTCCCTTCCAACCTTTCAACTATTCAACACATGAGAATCATCGTCCCGATGGCCGGCATGGGCAAGCGCATGCGCCCCCACACGCTTACTGTTCCGAAACCTCTTATTCCGGTTGCAGGCAAACCGATTGTGCAGCGTCTGGTAGAAGATATTGCCAAAGTATGTGGTGAACCGGTGCAGGAAGTGGCCTTTATCATTGGTCGTTTCGGGGCGGAAGTAGAGAAAAGCTTGGTGAAAATTGCCGAATCAGTGGGCGCACAGGGCACAATTCACTATCAGGATGAGCCTCTTGGCACGGCGCACGCTATTCTGTGCGCACAGTCGGCCCTGACTGGCCCAGTGGTGGTGGCTTTTGCTGATACGCTGTTCAAAGCCGACTTTACGCTCGACACCAATGTACCCGGCACTATTTGGGTGCAGAAAGTGGAAGATCCAAAGCCGTTTGGCGTGGTAAAGCTCAACGAGCAAGGCCAGATAACGGACTTCGTGGAGAAGCCCACCGAGTTTGTTTCCGACCTCGCTATTATCGGCATCTACTACTTTCAAGACGGTGAGTACCTGCGCCAGGAGCTCCAGTATTTGCTCGACAACGACATCAAGGACAAAGGCGAGTTCCAACTCACCAACGCCCTCGAAAACATGAAAAACAAGGGCACAACCTTCGTGCCCGGCCGCGTAACCGAATGGCTGGACTGCGGCAACAAAGACGCCACCGTCTACACCAACCAGCGCTACCTGGAGTACTTGCAGGAGCGTGGCGAGCCACTGGTAGCAGAATCTGCGAAAGTGACAAACTCCGTACTCATTCCGCCGGTTTATATCGGTGAGGGCGTTACTATTACCGATTCGGTGGTAGGGCCGCACGTATCTCTTGGCAGTCAAAGCAACGTTCGGAGCTCGGTGGTGTCCAATTCTATTGTGCAGCAGTCGGCAACGGTATTGCACGCCAACGTAACCAATTCCATGATTGGCAACTTTGCCACCGTGGCCAGTACTCCCCAAGACCTAAGCTTGGGCGACTACAATACGTTGCGCGTATGATAATTTCGTAGTTGCTTACGTTATGCAGAGGTGCGGGGCTGGCTCCATTGTTTTGGGTATCTTCACCTCGTTCTGTTTTCCTTGACCGGCGGCTTGTCCCGCACTCCTGCATTCATGCGTAGCGTTTTTCTTTCTTTTTCACTGGCTCTGGGCTTGTTGCTGATTGCCGAGCCAGGCCAGGCCCAGCAACGACCATCTGTGCCCGCCCCCGCCGACAAAGTGCGGGAACCCAAGCCCGGCAAACCTGGTAAGCTTAGCCGCAAAGAGCGGAAAGAATTGGCGCGCCGTGCCGAATTAGAGGAAGCCAGCCAACAGCGCCAGCTATCCGACCGGGACAGAGGCATGAGCGAATCGTTCTTCGTGGACGGCGTGAAATACGTACTACTCGAAGATTACAACAAAGCCTTGGAAAGGTTGCTGAAAGCGTATGCCCTCAACCCGACCAACGCAGCCATTAGCTACAAAATAGCGGAAACCAACCTGCTCAGCGGCAACCTCAAGGATGCCACCAACTTTGCGCAGGCGGCCGTCAAGCTCGACCCCAAGAACGCCTACTATTACCTGCTCCTGGCCCAGATCTACGCGTCGCAAAAGCAGTACGACCAGGCCACGAAAGTGTACGCCCAGCTGATACAAGATGTACCTGATTCCGGGTACTACCTTTTCAATCTAGCTGATTTGTACTTGGCGCAGGGTAAGCTAACCGACGCCCTGGCCACGCTAGAGCGGGCCGAGAAGCAGTTTGGGGCGCTCGATGAGGTGTCGTTCAAGAAGCAGCAGATCTACCTCAAGCAAAACAACCTGGACAAAGCCCTACAAGAAGGCGAAATCCTAATCAAAGCCAATCCCGACGAAATTCGCTACGTGCTAGCGCAGGCGGAGATGTACGCCGCCAACAACCGCCTGCCCGATGCTATTCGGGTGGCGGAACAGGCATTGCGTACTGACCCCGAGAACCCGCAGGCGCACATGATTATGGCCGACGTGTACCGTCAGCAAGGCAACGCGGCGGAGTCGGAAAAGCAAATCAAGCTGGCCTTCGAAAGCCCCGGCCTCGATATCGACGACAAAGTGCGGGTGCTGGTTGATTTCATCAAGCAATTGCCCAACCCCAAGCTAGAGCAAACCGCACTGGACTTGGCGGCCATTACTATCCGGGTGCATCCGAGAGATGCCAAAGCCTATTCTGTAGCCGGCGATATTCAGACGCTGGCTAACCGTAAGAAAGACGCCCGGGACAATTACTTGAAAGCCATCAAATACGACAACACCCGCTACCAGATCTGGCAGCAGGTGGTGCTGATTGATGCCGAGCTCAACCAAACCGACTCCTTACTCACGCACTCCGAGCGGGCGTTGGAGCTGTTTCCCAATCAAGCGCCCCTCTGGTTCTACAACGGCGTGGGCTACATGCTGAAAAAGCAGCCCACCAAAGGGGTAAAGTCGTTGGAGTACGGCCGCAAGCTAGCTACCGACAACCCCGAGCTACTAGCTCAGTTTGATAGTCAACTCGGCGATGCTTACCACGAGCTGAAAGACTTCAAGAAGTCGGACGCGGCTTACGAAGCCGCACTAGCTTTCGATGCCAACAACGCGCAGGCCCTCAACAACTACAGCTACTTCCTCTCCATCAGGGGTGAGAAGCTGGACCGGGCCAAGGAAATGGCGGGCAAGCTAGTGAAGCAATTTCCCGAAAACGACACCTACCTCGACACCTACGCCTGGGTGCTCTACAAACAAAAAGACTACGCGGGGGCCCGCCAGAATCTGGAGAAAGCCTTGCAAACCAGCAAGGATGGCACCGTAATCGAGCACTACGGCGACGTGCTCTATCAGCTCGGCGAGAAAGACAAAGCCCATGCTGAATGGCTGCGCGCTAAGAAAACTGGCGGCGCCTCAGAGCTGATTGACCGCAAGATCAAAGACAAGAAACTGTATGAGTAAACGCATTGCCCTGGGCTTGCTACTAGCCGCTATCGTTCTAGGTAGCTGTAACCGCAAAATATTTCCGACTACCTCCACGAAGCCTGCTTCGACCCGACCGGTACCCGAGGCCATACGGGCTAAAAATGTGGACTTTCGTTTTCTGTCGGCGAAAGGCAAAGCGCAGTTCGAGCAGCAAGGCGGCAACCTCAACATTCGCATCCGCAAAGACAGCGTTATCTGGATTTCGGCTTCCTTGATTGGCTTCGAAGGATTTCGGGCGTACATCACGCAAGACTCGGTGCAGGTGCTCGACAAGCTGCACCGTGAATACTATGCCGGCGACTATGCCTACCTGAGCAAGCGCCTCAACGTGCCCGTCAACTTCGACATGTTGCAGGCCTTGCTACTTGGCAACTATCTGGCCCCTATTAGTGAGCAGACAGCGCCGAGAGTGAGCACAGAAGGTCCCACGCAAAAAGTGAACTACGAGCAAGCAGGCTTGCTCGTGGAGCAGCTACTTGAGCTTGGCCAAGGCCGAGTACAGCAGCTTGCCGTGCGCGACACAACCACGAAAAACACCGTAACCGTAGACTACACAGATTTCCAAGCCTTGGAGCGCAATCCAAGTCCATTTGCCCACACGGCTACTGTAACGCTTCAACAAGGACAAACGGCTCCGTCCAAGCTCACCATTACGTACCGCACTGTTGACGTGGATAAGGAACGGTTGTTGTTCCCCTTCTCCATTCCGAAAGGCTATGCCCGCAAAAAGTAAGCACTGGCTGCTGGTTGTGTTGTTGGCCGCTTGGCTTGGGGTGCCCACGCCCAGCGGTGATGCCCAAGCCCAACAACGCCAACGCACTTCCAGTACTCGCCGCCGTAGCACCCCACCTAAGTCGAAAGCACAGCTTGAGCGTGAGCGGCGTGCTACCTTGCGCCGTATCCGCGAAACCAGCCGTATTCTAGAGCAGACCCAGCGTCAGAAGGAGGCATCCTTGGGCCAGCTGAATGCCTTGAAGGAAAAGCTGACGGTGCAGCAAGGCGTTATCCGCAACATTTCGTCGGAGTTGCGCTACATCGAAACCGATGTGTTGCAGACCGAGCAGCAGGTGCAGAAAACCCGCCAGAGTTTAGAGCAGTTGAAAGCCGAGTACGGCCGCCTGATCTATTCGGCTTCAAAAACTGCCAACAGCTACAACCGCATCATGTTCCTGTTTGCGGCCGAGTCGTTCAACCAGTTCATGTTACGGCTGCGCTATATCCGGCAGTATGCGGAGGTGCGTCAAGCGCAGGCCGCTCAGATTACGGGCACCCAGCAGCGTCTTAGCCAACAGCTGACCGGTCTGCAAACCAAAAAGCAAGAGAAAGGCAGCTTGCTCAACACCCAAGTGGCCGAAAAAAACAACCTGCTGACCATGAAAACTCAGCAGGACCAAGTGGTAACTAAGCTTAGTCAGCAGGAACAAGGTTTGCGCCAAGAATTGGCCGAACGGCAGCAAGCCGTCAGCCGCCTCGACAACCTGATTGCCGAACGGGTACGCGAAGAAATTGCCCGCGCGGCCCGCGTGGCTGCCGCTAAAGCCGCAGCGCGCGCAGCTGCGCGCGAACGAGCTGAGCGTGCCGCCGCTGCGGCTGGCCGCGCTTCCGATGCGCCCTCGCGCACGTATTCGGAAGCGGCCCCCGAAGCTGCTCCCGCTCGTACTGACCGGGTTACGCTTACGCCCGAAACCGCCGAACTATCCTCGTCGTTCGCCGATAACCGGGGCCGGTTGCTGTGGCCGGTGTCGAAGGGCTTTATTTCTCAACGCTTCGGGCGGCACAACCACCCGGTACTCAAGAATGTGGTGGTCGAGAACCGCGGCATTGACATCCAAACCAGTGCCGGCGAGCCGGTACGGGCCATATTCGATGGTAAGGTGCTCACTGTGGCTAACGTGCCTGGCATGAACAACATTGTCATGATTCAGCACGGCGAGTACTTCACGGTGTATGCCAAGCTACGTGGCGTGAGTGTAAGTGAGGGCCAGACGGTGAAGATGCGCCAGCCAATTGGTACGGTATACACCGACGCCGATGGCACCTCCGAAGTGCAGTTTCAAGTATGGCGCAACAGCGCCAACCTAAATCCCGAAAACTGGATTGGCCGTCATTAAATCATTGGTTACTGGTGGCTAGCAGAAGTTAGTTTTTTTGTCTTTTCCTAATATCAATTTATTTAAGCACCGCTCTTGTTGCTGCACTATATATCGAATAATTCTAATTACAAACTCATAACAATAAAACTGTATTCCTTTAGGAATAAGCAAAAAAAACACCGCACAAGATGCGGTGTCTTTCTGAGCTATGAAAACAAACTTAGCTACCAGTATCTCCGGGCTGCACTAAACTCATAAATGAATGCCATGCAGCTAGGCTACTCCGATAACATGACGAAAGATAGACTCTTGGCTAAGCTATATTTATAAAAATTCGCTGAAAGCCCCGTTTTAACCGGCGAATGACGCCTTTTATTAGACTTTATACTGAACCGTTGACGAAGCTTCTCAAATAAGATTTAATCGGCTTAAGAGAGCCGCTTTGTACGAGCTACCAATCGGGACAGACGTGGGATTAACTTGGCGGTCGGAGCCACGCCCAGTATCAACCAGCATGATATCTCCTTCAATGGAAGTGATACGATCAAGGCAGACAATATACTTGCGGTGCACACGGGCAAATTCGCGGAGGGGCAGTTTGGCTTCCAATTCTTTCATGGTGCTATACACCGTGTATCGCTCCCGCGAAGTATAAATATTTACGTAGTCGCCGAGGGCTTCCACATAACGAATATCGTTGGTGTGTACGCGTACCAACTTGTGATCTTGCTTCACGAAGATTTCGTTGCGGCTGCCAACAAACATGGTTTCGGCTGCGTTGTTGGCCATGCGCAGCAGACCTTCAAGTTTTTGCTGCTCCTGTTCGAGTTGCAGACGAGCTCGGCGCAGTTCCAGGTGCGCTACCACTTCGCGGGCCAGAATACGCATGGCGTCGCGCTGCTGGTCGGTGAGGGCGCGAGGCTCGGTGTCGAGAGCACAGATGGTACCTAAGGGCAGGCCCTCGGGCGAAACCAGTGCTGCCCCCGCGTAGAACCGAATGTTGGGGTTGTTGACTACCAATGGGTTTTGCTGAAACAATGGGTCCAGCGTGGTGTCACGCACCTCGAACACATCATCAGAAAGCATGGCATACTGGCAAAAGGCGGCGTCGCGGTGCGTTTCAGAAAACTGTTCTAGCCCAAGGTTGGCTTTAAACCATTGCCGCTCCGCATCTATTAAAGATACGAGCGAGATAGAGGTGCCACAGATGTAAGCAGCCAACCGAACTAAGTCGTCGAAAGCCTTTTCTGGGGGCGTGTCCAGAACGTGGTAATTACGTAGTACTTCGAGCCGTTCATTCTCATCGGGTTGTTGCAACGACGACACCAATGGGCGGGTAATTTTGGCGGCTGGGTTCATTTTTGGCGGCATTCACGGAAAAGTTGACCCTTGACCTTGAATATCAAGACGAGATTCATCTGTGGGCAAACAGGTCTGGCAACTGTAAATAGAATAGGAAACCGATTAACCTGCAATTCCTCTCTTTATACACGTAAAGTTACCCGACGAATCAGGTTTGTATCCAGATGAGTTGAACTTCATGTACGCATCACACTAGGGATTTAGATTGTCACCCAAATGGCACAGAGGGGTACTCGTTACTGTCTCATTTTTAAAATTATGGGGTATCTTTACCAATCCTGCTTAGCATCCGTATGCGTATCTCAGGCTTTCCACTCCAAACCGGCTTATCCAGCCCTTTTCTATGCAGTTTTCCTCGCTTTTTCTGATCGGCAACTTCGGCACGACCGAAATTTTGCTGATCCTGTTTGCTATTATTTTGCTGTTCGGCGCTAAGCGTATTCCGGAACTGTTCCGCGGCATGGGTCAGGGTATCCGGGAGTTCAAGGATGCTTCGAAAGAGGAAAAGCCAGAATACCGCGACCAAACGGCTAACCGTAACCCGAACGAGCCAAATCAGCCACGTTTCTAACTAGCAGACCATTATGCACACGCCACTTTTGTTTCTTGGCGACCTGGGTGGAGGAGAAATCATGCTCATCATGGTTGTCATCCTTATCTTCTTTGGTGCCAACAAGATACCAGAATTAGCTCGGGGGTTAGGCAAAGGCATTCGGGAATTTAAGGATGCTTCGCGCGAAATCCGTAGTGAGTTTGAAAACCACGTAGAGTCGCAGCCGCAGCAGCCTTATCAGCAACAGTTCAATCAGAACTATATTGCGCCTTCAACTCCCGCTCCCGCCCCGGAACATTTGCCCGATGATGCCTACACACAGACGGAATCGACTTACGGCTCGCCCGGCACTTCCCACAATCCGCCCGTAGCTCATCCTACGAATGTGGACCAAATAGCTCCCGCCCCGACGACTGCCGAACGGCCTCGTCTAGACCAAATGTCTTAACTGATTTCTAGAATTTGAGACGCTTTCATTCTCTCACGGAAGTTCGTAACGAGCTGACGGCAGGCAACACGACCTGCCGTCAGCTCGTGGAGTATTACCTAGACAACATCGAGCGGCGGAACGGCCGCTTGAATGCTTTTCTGGAAGTATGGCCCGAAGAAGCTCGCGCCCAGGCCGAGGCAGTGGACGCTAAATTAGCAGCCGGAACGGCCGGCAAACTGGCGGGTATGGTTATTGGTTTGAAGGATGTGCTGGCCTACAAAGACCATTCTTTGCAGAGCAGCAGCCATATCCTCGACGGCTTTAAGTCGCTGTTCACGGCTACGGCAGTGCAGCGACTACTTGACGAAGACGCTATTTTCATTGGCCGCCAGAACTGCGACGAGTTTGCGATGGGCGCCTCCAATGAGTCTTCCTACTTCGGGCCGGTGCGTAATGCTGCAGACGAAGAGCGAGTGTCGGGTGGCTCGTCGGGCGGCTCGGCGGTGGCCGTGCAGGCCGATATGTGTCTGGCCTCAATTGGGTCGGATACGGGTGGGTCGGTGCGTCAGCCAGCGGCTTTCTGTGGGGTTATTGGGTTCAAGCCGACTTACTCGCGCATTTCGCGCTACGGCTTGGTGGCTTATGCTTCGTCGTTCGACCAGATTGGCACGCTAACCCGCTCGGTGGATGATGCGGCGCTACTGCTGGAAGTAATGGCCGGCGCCGACAATTTCGATAGCACCGCCAGCCAGCGCGAAGTACCTGCTTATAGCCAGTTGCTAGAACCGGCTTCGCACTACCGCATCGGCTATATCCGCGACGCGGTGGAACGGCCCGGTCTAAATCCTGAAATCAAGGAAGCCCTAGAAACGAGCCTAGAAGCCCTGCGCAGCCAGGGCCACGTGGTAGACGCGGTGGATTTTCCCTACCTCGACTACATGGTGCCGACTTATTATATTTTAACCACGGCCGAAGCCAGTTCCAACCTCAGCCGCTTCGATGGCGTGAAGTACGGCTACCGCGCCCCGGATGCTACCGACTTGGAGTCGCTCTACAAAAAGACTCGCTCACAGGGTTTTGGCTCGGAGGTACAGCGGCGTATCCTGCTCGGCACGTTCGTGTTGTCGGCCGATTATTACGACGCTTACTATACCAAAGCGCAGCAGGTGCGGCGTTTGATTAAGGAGAAAACCGACGAGCTGCTCCGGCAGTACGACTTTCTAATCTTGCCTACTGCGCCCACTACGGCCTTCCGCATCGGCGAAAACACGCAGGATGCCTTGGCTATGTACCTAGCGGATATATTTACAGTTCAGGCCTCCCTCGCTGGGGTGCCCGCAGTGTCGGTACCGGCCGGTCAGGATTCGACTGGTTTGCCGATTGGCTTGCAGGTGATAAGCGGCGCGTTCCGCGAAGAGCACCTGTTGGCGTTCACTAAGTCGATGACGGAGACTCTAATTCCTGCCATGCCTTAACCCTTGCTGTATTGATGAAAACGTTGTTGCGGCCGGTTCGCGTTGCCTCTACCCTGCTTTTGCTGACTGCTATAACTCGCTCCGCCGCGGGTCAGACGCTCCCCCAACGGACGCCAGAAGTACCTCGTACCAGCAGCCCCGACGACACTACGCAAGTTATTGAATTGCCGCTGCTACTGCCCGATTCGCTGGTGGCAGCCCCCACTCCCATCGATTCAGTACGGCTGGTGTGGCTGCAAACTCCACCTGAGCTGCACGACTTAGTGGGCGACCGGGTGGGATGCATTGAAACCGATGCACCCCACGCGTTTAATCCGTCGGTGATGTCTTTTGTGACCTTGTTCACGGAACGCAACCGCAAATACATGCAGCGCGTGCTAGAACGGGAAAACGTTTATTTTCCCCTTTTCGAAAAGTACTTAGCCAAGTACAATCTGCCCGTTGACCTGAAGTATCTGGCAGTAGTGGAATCAGCTTTGATTCCAACGGCTAAGTCGCACGTGGGAGCTACGGGCTTGTGGCAGTTTATGGGCCCTACGGCCAACGACTTGCGCCTGCGCCGCGACGAGTGGGTGGACGAACGAATGAACCCGGAGAAGTCGACGGAAGCCGCTTGCAAGCACCTGCGCTACCTCTACGGCGTTTTCCACGACTGGGAACTGGTGCTGGCCGCTTACAATTGGGGCGCGGGTAATATGCAGCGCGTGATGCGACGCACCGGCAAAAAGAACTTCTGGGACCTGTACCCCAACCTGCCTCGGGAGACGCGCAATTACGTGCCCACCTTTACGGCTATCATGTACTCGATGAAGTACGCGCAGGCTCACCAGTTGCACTCGCCAGAGTTGAAATACCGCTATGCTGAGGTTATGGACACGGTGCAGATCAACGGCAGACCGGTGGACCTATTGCGTCTTAGCCAGGCTTGCGGCTTGGAAGATTCGTCGGCTTTGCTGCACTACAACCCGGAGTTACGGCACGCTTGGCTGCCGGCGGGTTACCGCTCTTATGCCGTGCAAGTACCTGCCACGGCCAAGCCACAGCTCGCCGTAGTTGACCGCGCCACGCTTTTCGAATACTGCTTGCCGCGCACCGATTTGCCGCAGCCCTTGCCGCCGATGATGGCGCGCCTGAACGGCATAGAGCCTTTCCCGACGCACACGCTGCTGGCGGCTAGTGGAGCTCCGCGCGAAGAAGTGGAACTGGCCCCCCGTTTCCGGCGGGTGTGGCACACCGTACGTCGGGGTGAAACTGTATCCGCAGTGGCGGGCCGCTACGATGTAAGTCCCGCTCAGCTAGCCCGCTGGAACGGTTTGCGCAAAGGCCGCCCCTTGGCACCAGGCAAGCAATTAGTGGTATTTATACCTATAGCTACCCCGGCTTCTCAGCCCGCACCAAGCACCGGAACTCTTGCTAGCACGCGCAAACTACCCGTACCGGCACGCTTGACTTCGCCTGTGGCCAAACCTGGGGTAAGCAGCCAAGTAGCTAGAACAACTCCTGAACCTGCCGATGCCACAGAAACTACCTCGGAAGTAGCCACAGTAAGCAAAGAAACCAGGACTTCTGCCCGTGCAACTCGTAGTGCAGCAGCTCCCTCGGTTGCGCCAGCCATAGAAGCTGTAGAAGCAGTTGAAACCGCAATTGCCGACGATAGCCTACCCACCGAATACGTGGTGCGCAAGGGCGACTACCTCAGCCGCATAGCCGAGGTTCGCGGGTTGAGTGTGAAGCAGGTAATGGAGTGGAACAAACTAACTTCCGCGAAAGTATCACCGGGCCAAAAGCTAGTGTTTGCAGCGCCTATAGAGGAAGAAGCGCCCATCAAGGAGGAAGAAATAGTTGCGGCGGCACCTGCTGCGCAGAAGCCGACTCACGCACCCAAAGCTGCCGCCGTTCAGAAGTCAGTTGCGCAGGAGACCATCCGCAAGGTGCATCTAGTGCAAGCTGGCGACACGCTCTACAATATTTCGCGCCGCTACCAAGGCCTGACGGTAGAACAACTGAAACGGCTTAATAACTTAACCACAGACGAGGTGAAGCCAGGGCAAAAGCTGATTGTGGCCCGGTAGCTTTTCATGAAGTTCTAATTACCTGAAAAGGACAGACTCTCACCTAAACTTTTTCGCTGCTAACAGGCTTACGCAGTGACAATATTCGGTACGTTTCCTATTTGGTTTCCCTTGCTTCTTGTAGTGGAGGTTGTTATAATGGAGGTACTTTTGTTGAATGTGCAGTTTTGTGTTGCTTGTTGAAAAGGGTGTTAGCACTGATCAAGCAACGAAACTACCGCGCAGCATACTAAACCAAAGCCTCTTTTCTCAACCAACCTGATGCCTTCCACCGTTAAGTCCTTTGTTCTGGTTGATACGCCAGAGCCGCACCGCATACGGACCCGTCAAATTGTAAAAGCCCATCCGGAAGTAAAAGAACTGATGACGCGCACGCCCGCTACAGCCCTAATTGGGATAGCCTGCGTAGCGGCACAAGTACTGGTAGCGGCGCTGCTTCGCAACCAGCCTTGGTACGTGGTGGCGTTAGTAGCTTATCTAGTAGGCGCGTTTTTCTCGCATACTTTGTTTGTGGTTATTCACGAAGCGGCGCACAACTTGGTGTTCCGTAAGGTGTGGCAAAACGTGGCGGTGGGCATCGTGGCCAATTTTGCTTCGGTTATCCCAACGGCTATTTCTTTCAAGAACTTCCATATAAAGCACCATGTGTTTCAGGGAGTGCATGAGTTGGATGCCGATTTGCCGGATTGGTACGAGGCCAAGCTGATCAAGAACTACTCGGTAGGCAAGGCCATTTGGCTGTTCTTTTTCCCGCTGTTCCAGGTTATCCGTACCATTCGCTGCCGCGAAGTGGCCGTGTTTGACCGGTACGTGGTGGCCAATATTGCGGCACAATTAGCCTTTGACGCTGCCATTGTGTACTTCTTCGGTTGGATGGCGCTGGGTTATCTATTTCTGAGTTTCTGGTTTTCGGTAGGCCTGCACCCGCTCGGGGCCCGTTGGATTCAGGAACACTATCTCACGTTGGATGAAGGCCAGGAAACCTACAGCTACTACGGCCGGCTGAACGGGGTGAACCTCAACGTAGGCTACCACAACGAGCACCACGACATGCCGTCTATCCCGTGGAACCACTTGCCCCGCCTGAAAGCTTTGGCCCCCGAGTTCTACGAGCCCCTGCTGCATCATCGCTCCTACACCAAGCTGTTCTTGCAGTTTCTATTCGACCAGGAAATCAGCCTCTTCTCGCGTATCACCCGCCGCAGCCGCGGCCGGGCTACGCTCCAAGACAACTCTATTCCTGATAAGCAGCTTGTCGAGGGCGTTTCGGCCTAAAGCAGTAGCCCTCAGCCTCACCGCTGAGGGCTTTTTCATGCGCCCCACCTCGAAAGTCTGTTGGTACCGTGCGGTGCTACATCAAGGGCCGTTTTGCTTTCCTCTAGGAGAAACCTTTTTGCCGGTTTAGCGCTTATACTCGCCAAATTCCGACTCCTCGTTTCATGAAAAAGATACAAGTAGAAATCTGGTCTGATATTCTTTGCCCTTTCTGCTACATCGGCAAGCGGCGGCTGGAAAAGGCGTTGGCTACCTTCGAGCACGCCGGAGACATAGATGTAAAATGGCGCAGCTTTGAATTAGACCCGCAGGCCGATCCGACGCCCGGTGTCAACCAATATGCCCGCTTGGCTAGCAAGTATGGCAAGTCGGAGGAATGGGCCCGGCAGATGAGCGCCAACATGACCCAGATGGCGGCTGAAGAAGGCTTAGCTTTTGATTTCGACCGGGTGGTACCGGCCAACTCGTTGCGGGCCCACCGGCTTGTGCACTTGGCTGCGCAGCACGGCCAACAGGATGCGGCCAAAGAGCGGCTATTCAAAGCCTATCTGGAAGAAGGCCTTGACATCAACGACGTGCCTACCCTGGCGCGCCTCGGTGCCGAGCTGAATTTGCCCGCCGATAAGGTGGAGCAACTAATAAGTTCTGATACTTTCGAGCAGGAAGTGCGGCGCGACGAATACGAAGCCCAACAAATTGGCGTGCGCGGGGTGCCTTACTTTGTCTTCGACGGCAAGTATGCCGTGTCGGGGGCGCAGCCAACCGAGCTATTCAGAGAAGTGCTGGAGAAGGTTTGGGAAGAAGCCCGTCCGCAGCCAGTGGCTATTGGCGGGCTAGAAGGCGCCGCCTGCGACATAGATGGCAATTGCTAAACGAGCAAACTGCCCATTAAACAAAGCCGCCACCTCCTAGGAGGTGGCGGCTTTGTTTAGGGGGTTGCCAGAAATTACTCTGCATGGTCCTGAAAAACAAGAAGCGGGCGTAAGGAATTGGTGGCATCGTAAAGGCGTAGTTCCTTCCCATTGATTTCGTAGCGTACCGTGCGCGGGAGTGCCTCCAGGTATTTGGTTTCCAGGGGAAGGGCAGCACAGGAAATTCTGGTGGAAGCTTGCTGGCTGATGGAGAGCTGTCCGGCGGTACTGCCCTGTGAGAAAGTGCCGCCGAATGAATTGCAGGGAGCAAGACCAGCGGTAGCGTTCTGCTTGGCAAACTGGATGTAGGAACGGTAGGTTTCGGAGTAGCTGGAAACAGCTATGGGCGTTTCTTCTACCTGTACCAGCATCCAGCGGGTATTCAGCAAAGGAGAATTGGGAGTGGTTTCTTCTTCCTCTTGGCAGCTTCCTAGAGAAAATACGGCAGCAACACCAAGGAAACAAAAGGATAACCGACGCATAGTCAAGATTATAAAAAGATGAGAGAGTAACTATCAAAGGGAGCCCAACACGCTTAGAAAGGTTGCAAGCCCCAAAAGCAGCCGCCAACAGCGTGCCTGCGAGCTAAAAAGGGCTGCCAGCACCTCCACAATAAAGCCTAAAACTGCAAGCCCGACGATAACAAGGCATTTTTCCGACCGTACTGACTAGTGATATTTCACTCTCATTTTCAGACTATTATGGCTCAGCTTCAAAGTTTGCAAGATCTTTTCGTCCACGGAATGCAGGCACTGTATAGCGCCGAAACCCTACTGGTGGAAAGCATGCCCCGCATGGTGGAAAACACCCAAAATGAAGAATTAAAAACCGCTTTCACAGTTCACCTCGAAGAAACCCAGCAGCAGATTCAGCGCTTGGAGCAAGCCGCTCAAATGCTAGGCGTCGATCCGAACGGCGAGGAAAACGTGGCACTACAAGGCCTGATTGCGGAAGGCGAAAAACTGATGCAGAAAGATGCTTCGCCCGAGGTACTGGATGCTGCCCTGATTGCCGCAGCCCAAAAAATCGAGCATTACGAAATTGCTGGCTACGGCACAGCGGCGTACTTAGCCGAAGAGCTAGGCTACAACGAGATAGCGCAACTCCTGCAACAAACCCTCGAGGAAGAAAAGAAGACTGACCAACTACTCAACCAGATTGCCAAAAACAGCGTGAATCGCCGCGCCGAACAAGTGTAGGGTAGCAGGTTAAACTCGGTGCTAGCGCTGAGCCACTATTTTCGCGTAGCCACTCTGAGCTAAGCAAGCTTTGGGGTCCTGGATGGCGAGAATAGAGGCCAGCGCTTGCTTTTTGTCGGGGTGCTGTTGTAGTAGGCCTTCATAACTCCGGCTACTTTTTCTGTTTGCTGCGCTTCCCTCAACAACAAGTCGGGGTGAGTGCTAGTCTGGGCTGAGGCGGTGCATGTTGCACTCCACAGCAGCAAAACAAACTTCATGGCAGTTTACTGAGGATGTAGCCGTAAGCTGCGTTACCACAGGAAACCGCTGACTATTCACAGAAAAGCACTGTCTGGACCAGACAGTGCTTTTGCGTTTTACTTGAGATACCGAGGTTAGTGCTACGCAGGCTGCTGTTGCTGCTGCATTTGCTCTAGGCGCTCCGTAATGAAATCTACTTCGTGCGAAACAAGCTCTATGTCAGTGGTGCGTGCGTTCTGGATGGCTTGCTCGGCGTTACGGGCGCCTACCAGGGCCACCGAAATGCCGGGCTGCGCCAGCGTCCAGCGGAGCACCAGTTGGCCTAGTGTAGCGTTTTTGCTTTCCGCCAAAGGCCGGATTTTCTCTAGAAACTCGTTGACGCGGGTTACACTTTCCGGCGTGAATAGGCGGTTGGTAGACCGCAAGTCACTGGCATCGAAGTGCTGTCCAGGCTTCATCTTGCCGGTTAGCAACCCGAGTTGCATGGGACTGTAGGCCAATATAGCCATGTCATGTTTCTGGCAATACGGCACCACGTCCTTCTCGATATCGCGGCGCAACATGCTGTACGGCACCTGATTGGATACGAGCTCCACCGTTTTCAAGGCTTCCTCCATTTGGGTTACCGAGTAGTTGCTCACACCTACGGCACGGATTTTTCCTTGCTCTAGTAAGCGGGCCGCGGCTTCCATCGTCTCGTCGATGGGGGTGGTTACGTCGGGCCAATGCTGCTGATAGAGGTCGATGTAGTCGGTGCCGAGGCGGCGCAGGCTGTCTTCGCACTCTTTGATGATGCTGTCCCGACTGGCGTACTTGTACACGTCGATATCCTGGCCGTCGTTGTTTTTGGTTTTCATGGCGAAGTCGCCTTTCGCCATATCCCAGCGCATCCCGAATTTGGTTAGGATCTGCACCTTGTCGCGGGGCAGGGACTTGATGGCCTCGCCCACAATTTCCTCGCTCAGCCCCTGCCCGTAGATGGGAGCCGTGTCGATGCTGGTCACGCCTAAATTGTAGGAAGCATGAATTGCCCCGACGGCATCATTTTGTTCGGTACCGCCCCACATCCAGCCTCCGGCAGCCCAGCTACCAAACGTGATGCGCGAAACCTCGATACCGCTATTTCCTAGCTTTATGTATTCCATGAGAAGAAATGCTAATATGAAAATGCCGGCTTCATTGCCGGCAGTGTTTTCGTGTTAAATACCTTATCGAGCAGGCCAAGGTTACGGCGCAGCTTGCTTGCTCTGGCAACGAAAGGCTTGTGTTGCTTCGCCAACGCCCGGAATTACCCTATACTTACCGCAATTTAGTGCTACGCTTTCGTTGCTGACAATCACACAAACCGGCCCTAACTGCAAACTGGTTTGGTCGCCAACTATACCTTTTTGTTGAAGTGTCTGCTAGCTATGGGGTTGGCCCCACCTATGAATGGGGCTGCCTGAATTAGTCGTTGCTTGCTATGTCTACTCTGTTAATATGAAACGCTACGTTGTCCTTATTCTGGTGCTCGTGGGCACTTGCCTCTTATCATTAGCATTTCAGGGCCCGCCCGATGCTTTCATTGCCTTGATAATAAAGCAGCTGACTCGGTTCTACGCCAGCACGTACCCCGAGAAAAGCTACTTGCAATTCGACAAAGACACCTACGCCGCTGGCGAAACCGTCTGGTTCAAGGCCTACGCGGTAGAGGGCTCCACCCACCTACCCGACACGCTCAGCCGGATATTGTACGTCGACCTGCTGGCCCCCAACCAAAAAGTAGTGCAACAACGAGTACTATCCTTGAAAGGCGGCACGTCGCCCGGCGACTTCCAGCTAGCCGACAGTTTGAGGCAGGGCACCTATACGGTGCGAGCTTATACCAGTTGGATGCGCAACGCCGGCGCCGAGTACTTTTTCACTCGCCCCCTTACGGTTTGGTCGAGCGCGGCAGCCACGGCCAGCAGACCCGGCCGGCGGGCAGCCACTACCACGCCGCCCGCTTCCAAGGTGCCAGAGGTGCAGTTCTTTCCCGAGGGCGGTCAGTTTGTAGCCGGGCTAGCGAGTACGACAGGCTTCAAAGCCACCGATTCGTACGGAATGGGGGTGGATATACAAGGCGTCATTCAGGACGAAACCAGCCAGCCAGTAGTCGAGTTTCGCAGTGAGCACCTCGGCATGGGGCGGTTTCAGTTCAAGCCCGAAGCGGGGAAGCGCTACGTAGCCGTGGTGCAGCAACCCAACGGGCAACGAGTTCGGCACGAGCTACCAGTGGCCCAGCCTATGGGGTTTACGATGCGGGTCTTGCAGCTGACAAGCAGCTACCAAGTAGCCATTCAGTGCAAGCTACCGCCCAACATCCCGGCCGAGCGCATTACGGTGGTGGGGCACGTGCGGGGGCAGGTGGTGTACGCAGGCCAGGGCGAAATCAGCGAAGGCAACACCTTTTCGACCAGCATTCCCAAAGACCGGTTTCCGAGCGGAGTGGTCCATTTCACGCTCTTCGATAGCAAGCAAGTGGCCCGGTGCGAGCGGCTGACGTTCACCAACGCTAATCCGGGCTTGCGCATCAGCCTGCAACCCGACAAGCCCAGTTACGGCCCCCGCGAGAAGGTGACAGTAAGCGTAACCGTAACCGACGAGGCCGGCCACCCGGCACCGGGGCAGTTCTCCATGGCCGTCAATAACACCGCGCTGGTACCCGCCGACTCCAACGCTACCAATATTCGCACGCATTTGCTGCTCACCTCCGACTTGCACGGCACCGTAGAGCAGCCTGGCTATTACTTCCGCAACCAGAAGCCCGACACCCGCCAAGCCCTTGATAACCTGCTGCTTACGCAAGGCTGGCGACGCTTTGTGTGGAAGCCCCTGCTAGCCAATAAGCTCGGCGCGTTTCCGTACCCGCTGGAGCAGATGCTAAGCTTGAGTGGCCAAGTGTTTGGCAACAAACAAGTACCGGCGGCGGGCATCAAAGTATCGTTGTTTCGTTTTGGGGCGGCGCAGGATATCACGCAGGCCACTACCGACTCGGCAGGACGCTTCCTGTTTATGGGCTTCAGCGGGCGCGATACGGCGCGGTTACTCGTGCAAGTACCGTCGCAGAAAGGTTTGCGCAACCCCAACGTTAAGCTGGACAGACGGGTGGTAGAAACCAGCAAAACGCCGACCCGCCCGCTCCCAGATGCCGCACCGGCCCGGGAACCTTACCTGGTTGGCAGCAAGCGGCAGCAAGTGGTGGAGCGGCAGTACAGCCCCAACGCCAAAACCATCCTGCTCGGCAACGTGACGGTGAAAGGCCGAAAGCCTGTGCAGCCAGATTCGCGCCGCATTTATGGGCAAGCCGATGTAGTGGTGAAGACCAAGGATATTCCGGCCGCCAGCAGCTATACCAACGTGCTGCAACTCTTGCAAGGCCGCGTGGCGGGAGTTGCCGTCACGGGCAACCCGTTCAATATGAACGTGCAAATTCGGGGGCAGGGGACGCCACTGTTTCTAATTGATGGCATTCCCGTTGATGCCACGGCGTTGAACTCTATTCCGGTAACCGACGTGGAAAGCGTGGAAGTACTCAAAGGACCCTCCGCCGCTATTTATGGCTCCCGCGGTGGTGGCGGCGTTATCGCCATCTTCACTAAGCGCGGCAACCCCGACTACGATTTCTCCAACGATTCGCCCTCGCCGGGAATACAGCCCTATACAATGCCGCAGTACTACCAAGCGCGTGAGTTCTATGCGCCTGTCTATGCCAACAGCAAAAACGCTTCAGTACCCGACTTTCGCAGCGCCACCCTCTACTGGGCTCCCACGGTCCGTACCGATGCCAACGGCCAAGCTACCCTCTCGTTCTATACTTCCGAGGAGGCTGGCCCCTTCCGCCTGACGCTTGAAGGGATTTCCAACACTGGCACTCCGGGCCATGGCACCGGTGGCTTTCAAGTGAGCAAATAAATTTTATACCTATTTGCTTAGGATGCCTGGCAAAATAGAACGGTCATGCGGGGCCTCTCGAAGCATGACCGTTCTGGTTGAGGACGCCTCTAAGAGTAGAGGCCTGCATTAAAGAACAACGGTATCCTGCTTCCTGCTACAGCTGCACTCCATAAGTCTGTAACTCGGCGCGTAGCTGCTCGGGCGAGTGGAAATGCACGGTGTGTAACCCCACGGCCTGCGCCGCCAAGATGTTGCGCTCGTTGTCGTCGATAAACACGGCGTATTCGGGCTCGATTCCGTAGCGGGTCAGCAGGAGGTGGTAGAAGTCGGGGAAAGGCTTGCGTGACTTCTCGACGCCCGACACGACAATGCCTTCAAACCAGTGCAGAAACTCGAATTGCTCTAGCGCAATCGGGAAGGTTTCGGCCGACCAGTTGGTGAGGGCGTAGAGGCGGTAGCGGCCACTTGCCCGCAGTTCGGTCAGGACATCGACGGTGCCTTGGATGGCGCCGCCGAGCATCTCCGACCAGCGGCCGTAGAAGTGTTCGATCATCTGACGGTGTTCCGGATGCTTGGCCACCAGGAACGCGGTGGCCTCGGCTAGGCTGCGGCCGGCGTCTTGCTCCTCGTTCCAGTCGGGGGTGGTGACGGTTTCGAGGAAGGTGTTCATTTCCTGCTCGTCGGTGAACAGCTTGCGGTACAGGTAGCGCGGGTTCCAATCGATGAGCACGCCGCCAAGGTCGAAAACGATAATGGTAATCTGGGGAGAAGCAGCCATAGGGGCGAAGTTACAAGTGATGGCCGCGAAAATATGTCTTTCTGCGCCAGTTGCGGCTTAAGGCGCTTGGTGCGCTATAGCATGCCGGTTGCGGCTTTCATCTCGGCTGCTATACAATGCATTTCAATTAAATTAGCCGGCATGAAATTACGCTCAACCGCTATTATCATATCGACGGCTCTGCTTTTGGCGGGCTGCGACGATGATTCTACCCTACCTCAAGCACGACAACTGACTTTCCTAAGAGTATTATGGTGAGTGAAGGGGGCGCCCCCCCTTACACGCTCGGCGAAGTGAGAGTAGGTGAAACGCTGTATCGGGGCACCCAGGCCTCTTTCAGCGTCAGTGGTAAGCTTCAAAGCGGGCCTGTTATTTCTTTGTCTTTTCAGCAAAGCTCTCGGACTACAACTGGCACCGATAAAACGGATGTTGTTACTGCTAGGCTAAACGCTACAATTAATTCCACGCAAGCCAGTGGTACAACCATTCGGGACCCTAAAACAAACACTGTATCAGGCTCCTTCACGAGTGTTTTCCCCAATGGTGTAACCGTGGATGGTACTCTTGATGCCCTGCAGCTGCCATAAGCAACCCAGGTTGCCTGCGCCGCTTAGTAGGCCGTGTTGCTGAAATAAAAAAGCTCGCCTTCGAAAGGCGAGCTTTTTTATTGATATGGCTTTACTATCTATTTAAGCACCAGATAGCTTTTGCCACTAGTCTCAACATCTTGCTTCCGGCAGTACGGCAACCCAGGCATGGCGACACGCACCACATCCCGAACCAAGCGGTCAGGCTTGAAGGAGGCGCTACCGACGCCCTCAAAAGCGAGGCGCCCAGCCAGTTGGTTGCCCCGGCAGTCATGGAGCATCAGGCGTGCCGCCAGCCCTAGCACATTGGGCAAGGGCTAATAAAGCATGGTTTGCCCCGAGAGCACCACATCAACCTCAGGGCTTGCTGCACTTGGTTGAGGCTATGGTCGGTTGTATAAAGCCTTGATGAATGATGAAGGTACGTGGCTTTCCGTGGCTCCGCACGGCCTGGTTCGTTGGGTGCAAACGCTTCACCGAGCTTGAAATTTGCCTCTGCCCGCCGTATGATTTAAGCTCAACACAGTCCGCCAAGTACAACTCTTCTATTGCGCTAAATCCGGCTCCTAAAGCAACAACTCAACTATAACCTCCGGCCTCTTCAAAAGGTATAGCCAGGAAAGCAAATCCCTCACGACACACTTCACAACCACTATGAAAACAACTTTGCACGCGGCTGTTCTGCTGCTAGTTGGGCTGCTGAGCGCCTGTTCATCGGGCGTCACGGTTCAACAAAAACCAGGTATCGACTTCAGCCGCTACCGCACCTACGACTTCGCTAAAACAGACGTCAAATCAGCTGATTCTCAGAACCCGATTTACCAGAGCAGCCTCAACAACGAAATCATTCAGAGCGCTATTAAATCGGAACTAGCCAAACGCGGTATTCAGCAAGTTAAGGGTCGGACCCGGCCCGATTTCTATTTAACGTATCACCTCTATATCGAGGAGGCCGAACGTACTATCCCTAACCCGCCGACGCCGGGATACCTCTATCCTTACACCATGTCGTATCGGGGCCGGTACTTGCCCATTAACTACGGCTACTTCTACACGTCGCCGTTCTATAACACCGGCTATACCACCGAAACCTACAAGGAAGGCACGCTTATTCTCGACTTTATTGATGCCCGCACCCGGAACATGGTATGGCGCGGCTCCATGGCGGACGCCATTAACAACCCGGCCAAAATAGGCCCCGAATTCGCTAGGGCCGCTAAGGATATCCTAGAGAAATTTCCGGTGGGAGAAAAAAACTAACGCCTCCCAAAGCCAACAAAAAGCCTCACTCAGTGTCTGAGTGGGGCTTTTGTTTGGTAGGCTGTTAGGCCCTTTTACTGTGCTGCTTGTCTGCCGAGGCTTGCTCCCGGCTTGTCGCCTTGCGAATAAATAAGCCTAGGTTTTCGGCCTCGCCAACAGCTTCTTGATTGGAACTAGGCAACTGCGTCATTCACAAACCAAGCTAGTTGCTGTTATTCGCAGTTGTCTACTGTCTTTCTTCTACCCGCATGAGTTGGTTAAGCGTATCGAATATCTCGTTGCAGGAAAAAGGAAATTTCGCCTTGCAGGAGGTTAGCTTCACGCAGCAGCAGTTCCAAAAACTAGCTATTGCCGGTGAAACGGGAGCCGGCAAAAGCACTCTTTTGCAAATCATAGCCGGCCTAATTCAGCCAACGGCCGGCGAAGTGCGGTTCGAGGGTGAGCGGGTGCGCGGGCCCATCGAGAAGCTGATACCGGGGCAGCCGGGCGTTGCGTATTTGTCGCAGCATTTCGAGCTGCCGAAGTTTCTGCGGGTGGAGCAGGTATTGCGCTACGCCAACACGCTTCGGGCCGCAGACGCCGCCACGCTCTACGAGGTGTGCCGCATCGGCCACTTGGCCGCCCGCCCAACCAATCAACTCTCGGGAGGGGAAAGGCAGCGCATTGCGCTGGCCCGGCTGCTGCTCGGCTCGCCTAAGCTGCTGCTCCTCGACGAGCCGTTTTCCAACCTGGACCGAATGCACAAGAACATTCTGAAGTCGGTTATCGAGGACATCGGCGCCAAACTCGGCATCACCTGCCTCCTGATTTCGCACGACCCAACCGATACGCTCTCGTGGGCCGACAGGATTTTGGTGCTGCAAGGCGGCCAACTCGTTCAGCAAGGCTCTCCCGAACAGATTTATCGGCAACCCACAAACGAATACACGGCCTCCCTTTTCGGCGATTACAACTTGCTGGCTGGCCCACTGGTAGCGGCTTTTGCCAAATTCGCGGGCAGCAAGGTCAAGCCGAAGAGCAAGCACCTACTCGTCCGGCCGGAAGCGTTCAGGCTAAACGCAGCAAATGAGAGCCAAGTGGGCACCGTGCGGGCCGTGCGTTTCTATGGCAGCTATTCGGAAGTGGAAGTGGAGTTGTTGGGTACGAGCGTGACCGTAAAGACCAGCGAAGCCGGCCTTGAAACCGGCAACGAAGTGCGTGTTTCGTTGCCGGCTGCCGGGGTGTGGTTTATGTAAGACGAACTGCACGGCACCGTAGGCAGCTTGTTGGTCAAAGTGAATAGCTTTTCAACCGTTCTACTTGTCTTGTAAACTCTTTTTCAGCTTCGAGCTTCACGCCTTGCCGCTCGGCCAACGGAAGTCGCCATCGAGTGTGTTCGGCCAACAAGATTATGGCAATTCTAGAACCTTCTGATAGTCTACTGTTTAGGTTAGGTGTGTTACGAACACGCAAGTTGTTCCACCCAATACCAATCCAATGAAAAAGCAAACTGTCTTCTCGTTTCTGTTAGCCGCTCTTGTTTCCCTGGGCGGCGCCCAACTTGCCACGGCTCAAACGGCCACCTCCGCTCCGGCGGCTACGTCAGCCGCCGGCGCCTCCACGGGCAAAGACTTAGCCGGCAGCGCTGCCCTGTCGCCCAAGCACACCACCCTCTTGAAAGCCTTGCAAGCCGCGGGCCTCGCCGAACAAGCGAAAGGTGCCGGTCCGTACACCGTATTTGCTCCCGACAACGCCGCTTTCGACAAGCTTCCACCGGCAACCCTGGCTACTTTGCTTAAGCCGGCCAGCAAAAAGCAGCTTGCTAAGATCCTGAGCTACCATGTGGTGTCCGGCAACGTAATGGCCGCCGACCTGAAAGACGGTCAGGTAATCAAAACCGTGCAAGGCGAGTCGCTGACTGTAGGCGTACAAGGTGGCTCCGTGACCATTAAGGATGCCAAAGGCGGTACCGCCACCGTCACTCAGCCCGATATCAAGACCACCAACGGCGTGGTTCACTCCATCGACACCGTGCTGATGCCCGCCAAGTAAGCTACGGCTCACTGTGGCTTTTAAATAAAAAGGTCGCTCCAAGCTGGAGCGACCTTTTTGCATTCGGTGCGGAAACCACCAATTTCAGCACCTGGCAATAAAGTCTATTACTATCATCGAAAACCTTGATGTAGCTGTGCGCTGCGGATAATTACTGGCAGCCGGCTTTGCCTGTCTGCTCTAGGTTAAGCCAACTCCTCACCTTCGCTATCCGCCGATTTGGGGGCGGGCCGATACGTGAGTACTACAACCCCAGTGCTGGTGATTTGGGTGTCTGTCAGTTGCAGGTTGGCTTGACTGGCATCATCAAAGAGGCGCTTGCCGCCACCCACTACCACCGGGTGCACCATGAGCCGATACTCATCGATGAGGTTATGTTGGAGAAGGTAGCGCACCAGTTCGGCACTGCCGTAGATCAAAATATTTTCGCCGGGTAGTTGCTTTAGCTGTGCTACAGCTTGTGCCACCTCACCTTGCAGGACGCTGGCGTTCCACTCCGCTGTTTCCAAGGTCCGGGAAGCCACGAACTTGGGTAGGCTGTTCATGCGGTCGGCAAAGCCATCTTCGTCTTTCATACCGGGCCAGGCCGCGGCAAAGCCCTCGTAGGTTACGCGGCCCAGTAGCAGCGCGTCGCTCGCAAAGTTCAGGTCGTGTTGGAGCTTGGCTAGATCTTCGTCCCAGTAGGGCATCGTCCAGGCGGGGTTCTCCATCACACCGTCCACTGACAGGTATAGGGCTGCAATTACTTTTCTCATGGGTTGATCCGTATAACTACTTGTGGTAGGTAAGTGGTGGCGGCAACACGAGGCGCTTATTGCGCAACCTCTTTGGCGTAATTGAGCATCCAGTTTATTCCGAACCGGTCGGTGAACATGGCGAACTTGGCGCTCCAGAACGTGTCGGCTAGCGGCATCGTCACGGTGCCGCCTTCGGTTAGCTTGGCGTAGTAGCTTTCTATTTCCTCGTCGCTGCCGCAATTGAGTGACAGGGCCACATTGTTGCCTTCGGTGATTGGTTGAGAACCGGCATCAGAGGCGAACAAGACAATATTTTCGTTTAGCAGTTGAGCGTGCAATATCTCGTCTTGCGCATCGGCGGGCACGTGTTCGGCGGCCGGGGTGCCGGCAAACGGCTGGATGTCTAGTTGGCCACCCAGGCATTGCTGATAGAATTGCATGGCTTCGCGGCAGTTGCCTTTAAAGGCGAGGTAGGGGTTTAGTTGGGGCGTTTTCATGGGGACTTATAAGTTGATTTAATTCACAAAACAGAAGCCGTAAGTAGCTAAGCGCAACTTGATTTTGCAGCAACTCTGAGCGTTAGTTACTCGTCCCGTGCGTTAGGCAAGGGCTGGGCTATTGGCCGTGGCAACCGTTGCGCTAACTGAGTGGCCCGGCATATAGCCCGGCGAAGTGGAGCGGCGACTATCGACCTGCTCCTTTTTCTTCCACAGGAAGTAGAACACAAATACCAGCCCCAACGCAATTAGCGGCGACGCAATCAGCCCCGCACTGTCGCCGGCGGAAGCTCTGGCAGCAAAGGCGCCAATCATGTTGATGGTGAAGCCCGCGTAGGCCCATTCGCGGAGGGTGCGGAACCTGGTTTGGAGCAGCGCCAGCGAGCCCAATATTTTAGCAATGCCATTGACCAGTAGCACATGATTAGGATAGCCCAAGTGGCGCATGATTTCCTTGCCTTCTTCGGTTTGAATGGCCTCCATGATGCCAGCCATTAGCATAGAGCCGCAGAAAAAAACAGCCATAGCCCAATAGAGGATGTTCCAGGTTTTCGTTTTCATGATTTTGGTTTAGTGAAGTGAGAAATAATTGACTGCTTCAGGAGGTCGGAATCTCAACTAATTTTCTTAGCTTGACTAGCTGCTTCCCCAGCCCCGACTCCAACAAAATTAGCAAATCCTACCCCTACCCGACGGGTGTAAATGCGACTATCTGCGGGTTGATTACGACATTGCATTCCCCTAGCTTTAGCCTATCATGAAGCGCATATCCATCCTGGTTCCCAAGGGAGCTGTATTAGGCAGCATCGAAGGCCCACGCCTAGTGTTCACGGAAGTAAATGCCCTGCTCAAGCGCATGGGTAAGCGGCCCCTGTTTGAAGTTCAGTTAGTCGGGCTGGCCGCCGAAACGCCCGTGTGCGGCGGCATGTACACCATCAGCACGACCACCCTGACCGCCGATATTACCACAACCGACCTGGTTATTATTCCGGCCCTTGATGGCGACTTGGGACAGGCTCTGGAAGTGAACCGGGAGTTTATACCCTGGATTATCAGCCAGTACAAGCAGGGCGCCGAAGTAGCCAGTTTGTGTTTGGGCGCGTTTCTGCTGGCGGCTACCGGCCTCATCAACGGCCGGCAATGCACCACCCATTGGGCCGCCGTGGCGGATTTTCGGCGCATGTTTCCGGATGTGGAGCTAGTGGAAGACAAGCTCATCACCGATGAGCACGGTATTTACTCTAGCGGCGGGGCCTTCTCCTACCTCAATCTGGTGCTGTATCTGGTTGAGAAGTACGCGGGCCGCGAAATGGCCGTGCTGTGCGCCAAGGTTTTCCAGATCGACATTGAGCGGGTTAGCCAGTCGGCGTTCATCATCTTCCAAGGCCAGAAAGAACACGGCGACGAGCTAGTAAAAAAGGCGCAGACCTACATCGAAGACAATTACCAGGAGAAAATAACCATCGACCAGCTAGCCGACATGCTGGCTCTTGGGCGGCGCAACTTGGAACGCCGCTTCAAGAAAGCCACCGCCAACTCCGTGGTTGAATACATTCAGCGGGTGAAGGTGGAGGCCGCTAAAAACAGCCTGGAATCGTCGCGCGAGAACGTGAACGAGGTGATGTACAACGTGGGCTACACCGACCCCAAGGCCTTCCGCGTGACGTTCAAGCGCATTACGGGCCTCTCGCCCATGCAATACCGCAGCAAGTACAACCGCGAGAAAGTGGAGGCCTAGGGCAACCACAGCCCGTTGGCAGCGCCTGATTAGGTGAGCACCCGCACCTGCGACTTATCGTAGAGCGTCAGCCAGTCCCGGCGCAGAATGGCGTACAGGTACTCGTCCTCGAACTCGCCCTGGTCGTTGACTCCGGACTCACGCATAAGGCCTTCAAACTGAAACCCGACCGTTTTTTCGATGGACCGTTTCGAGGAGAGGTTGGATACCCGGCAGCCGGTAGCTACCCGGTTCAGGCCGAGCAACTCGAAGGCCAGGTAAAACAGGTGCGGCTTGCTGCGCGGCGTGATGCCCCGGCCGCGCATGTGCTCGAAAATATCGGCGCCCGTCGAGCCGGTGCGCTCCTCCCAACTATCGACGGTGAGCAAGGCCATACCTGCCAATTCGGTGCCGAGCATGGAATAGAAACCGTAGTTGGTGCGCTGCCCTTTGTCGTAAGCAGGCAGGTAGTTCCGGAGCAGTTCTTCCACCATCGACCTGGAATCCGGGTGCCCCTGAAACAGCGCATACACCTCCGCCAAATTGTCGTCGTTGATGAGATAAAGCGTGATAGAATCAGCTTGTAGCGCTTTAAACATAGCTTAACCACCTAAGTCGGGTTTCCAAGGGTAAGTCTCGTCTGCTGCCGTGGCCGCGGCAGGGCGGCCACCGTAAAAATAAAAAGGCTACCCCGGAAAGAGGCAGCCTTTTATCGAATTTAAACAGCAGCAGGAATTTATATCGAGCCGCTGGTAGAAGTAGCCGATTTCGTCTTCGATTTCTTGACGCGGGCTTTTTTGGCAGCTTTAGTTTCCGTCGAGGTCGAGCCGCTGGTGGTCGAGGCTTCCTTGTCGCTGGCGGGTTGGGTGTTGCTAGCGGGCAATGTACCCGTTGAGCCGGGCGGTTGCGCGGGCGGTGACGACTGCGGGCTAGTGCTACCATTGACGGTAGGCGTGCTGCCGGGCGTGGTTACTTGAGCAGAAGCGGCCGTGGCGCTCAGCAGCAAAGCAGTGGCAAAAGCAAATACGATTTTCATAGCAGGTTGATTAGCAAAAACAACACAAGCGCCATCAGTTGACGCCCAAGGCAGCATACGAACTTTCGTGGAATGTGTTCCGTGCCTGCCCAACCCTAGAAGGTGCACTAGCATGGGGCTGCGCAGCCCCTAATCTTTGCGTAGCTCCACACTGGTTGCCGCGAAATGCGCTTTCAATGCGTTCCTATTATATTCATAAAACCGCATACTTTAGAGAAAGGAAACGCAAGCGCAGGAACGTATGAAAAAGCTGGTGATAGGCACGTTGGGTTGGTGGCTGATTGGCACTTCGGGAATACTAGGTCAGCAGAAATCCGCTGATTTACTGTTACTGAACGGCCGCGTTTTCACCTCCGATGCCACCCGGCCTATGGCGGAAGCTCTTGCTATCCGGGGCGAGCGGATTGTAGCGGTGGGTACCACGGCGGAAATAAACAAGCTGACCGGACCCAAGACGCGCCGCATCGACTTGCAAGGCCACACCGTGACGCCCGGCTTCAACGATGCGCACAACCACTTCACCCCCAATCCGCCCGGGGTTGTGTTGTCGTTCAAGAGCCTGGAGCCTGGGTGGGAAGAAACGGCGCGGGCCATAGCCACGGCCGTTGAGAAAGCGCCGGCTGGCACCTGGGTTATGGGCTCAGTAGGGGCCACGGTGGTACTCAACGAGCAGGTGGACCGCGCGGCCCTCGACCGGATTGCGCCGCGCCACCCAGTGCTGCTGACGGCCCACTACGGGCACGGCTACATTCTCAACTCGCTGGCACTGAAGCGGCTTGGCATCCAGGATCAAGCGCCGGACCCGCTCGGCGGCTACTTCGAGCACGGCAGCGCCGGTTCGCTGAATGGGCGTTTATGGGAATATGCCCAGTGGCAGCCCCAGCGGACGTTGTCGGGGCTGGCTTCTGATTCGATGGTGTTGGCGCAGCTACGCAGCCTCTCCGATGAGGCCCTGCGGGTGGGTATCACGTCGTTGCAGCTGTTTTCTTTTATGCCCTTCGAGCGGTTTACGCGCTTGCTGGTACAGGCCAAGCTGCCGGTGCGGGTGCGCGCCATTCCCTTTTCGACTACCACGGCCGAGCAGCGCGACCTGAGCGAAGTACGCCAACTTGCAACCCTCCAGCGCCAGCTACCCAATAAAGTGAAAGCCAGCGGCATCAAGTGGGTGCTCGATGGCACGCCCTACGAGCGGGGCGCGGCCCTGCGCCAGCCCTACCAAGACCGCCCCGGCTGGACGGGCAAGCTGAATTTCAGTGAAGCCGAAGTGGCACGCATGGTGCAGGAGGCCGTTGACTTAAAGCAGCAGCTCCTGCTGCATTGCGCCGGCGACCGAAGCGCCGAAGTGGTGCTAAAGGCCCTGGAAAGCAACGGCATGGCCAGCAACTGGCCCGCCCGGCGCGTGCGTATCGAGCACGGCGACGGTCTGGTAGCCGACTTGGTGCCGCGGGCCCGCACGCTGGGCGTGGTGGTGGTGCAGAACCCTAGTCATTTCACTGAGCCGCAGTTGTTTCACCAGCGCTGGGGTACGGCCATGCAGCCGCTCGGCTCGTTGGTGGCGGCTGGCATACCGGTGGCGCTGGGTTCCGATGGGCCTTTGAATCCGTTCCTGAACATCATGCTGGCCGGTATCACACCTTCCCATCCGCAGGAAGCCCTCACCCGCGAGCAGGCGGTTCAGGCGTACACCTACGGCTCGGCCTTCGCCGAATTCGAGGAAAAGAACAAAGGCCAAATTGCCGTAGGCCAGCTGGCCGATGTGGTGGTGCTCTCGCAGGATATTTTCAGGGTGCCACCGCCAGAACTCCCCAAAACCAGTAGCATCTTGACCCTAATAAGTGGCCAAGTGGTGTACGATGCCAAGGTGCTGAAATAGCCGCGCCAAAACAACAAGACACCTTGGCCTTAGGAAAGGGTGGCTAGTTCGCCATAACCTATTGCAGATATGCACGGATTTTTCTCAAACTTTGGGAAACGATGCTCGATCATGGTCTACAATTCCTATATCTCCATTAATCCGGAAGTACGCTTCGGGCGCCCCTGCATCACCGGCACCCGCATCAGTGTGGCCGATGTGTTGGGCTGGCTTGGCAATAGCCAGACGATAGCCGAGATTCTAGAGGATTTCCCGGAACTGACGCAGCAACAGATTCAGGCCTGTCTGTTCTACGCCGCTGACCGGGAGCGGCACCTACGATTGCCGGATGAAGCTGCTCTTCGACAAAGCCTTAAAGCAACAAAGCCACCCATACTAGGCTATGTGGACATCTAGCGCAGCCAATCTAATGCGGCTAGTAAGTGAGCCACGGCCAGAAAAGAAATGGCGGTTTTTTCGTATCGGGTGGCAAAGCCCCGCGCTTCTTTGAGCCGGCCGAAAAAGCGTTCGACCTTATTGCGGTCGGCATACAGATTTTCGTCATAGCAACGCTGCTCGAGCCGGTTCACTTTGGGTGGGATGAAGGCTTCTGCCTCGCACAGGGCAATAACGCCGAGCACTTGATCCGTATCGTAGGCTTTGTCGGCGACCACCGCGCCGGGTTGCTCGGGTAAGGCCGCCCGCAAGACGGGTCGTTGCGGGCTGTCCGCCGCTTCGCCTGGCGTGAGGGCCAGTAGCAGGCAGTTGCCGAGCGCGTCCACTACCGCGTGCACTTTGGTGCAGAAGCCGCCACGAGAGCGGCCTAATGCTTCGGCTGCGGGTGTGCTTTTTTTTGCCCGGCCGCCGCTTTGTGTGCTTTGGCCGTGGTTGAGTCAACCAGTACCCAGGCATAGTCTGGCTCTTGCACCGCGTGGAACAACGCTTCCCATATGCCCGCCTGCGCCCAACGACGAAAGCGCCGCGCCACCGTGTTCCAAGGGCCGAACCGCTCGGGCAAGTCGCGCCAGGCCACGCCCGTACGCACCCGGTACAGCACGGCGTTGACAAACAAGCGGTTGTCGCGCCCGGTGCCCAGCCGACCGAGGGCGTGCGGTTCGACTATCTTCCATTCGCGTTCGGTTAATGCATGACGGCGCATGGCGTAAAACTACTATCCTTGCTGTCCACACAGCCTAGGTGGCTTTGTTTTGCTATCACACAACAGGCAAAACGCTATGCGGCGTTCTTGGGGCCGGGATTTTCGAGGTTGCCGAGGCGGGTATCGTGCTCAACCAGCTTGCGGAGCATGGCCGTATTAGTTTCACTTTGCTGCATCAGCGCCCGTAGCATCACCTGCTGCCGCTCATCGGATGCCGCATCTCTTGTAGCATCTGCTGCTGCTGGCCGGATTGCCGCAGTTTCTCCACCGTGTTATCGATTCGTTTAAGGGCTTTGGACATCATTTCTTTCCGTTGGCTGATCCGCTCGTTATTGGTCATACGGGATAAGAGCTGAGGCTAGCGAAGATACAGAGGTTTTAGCAGCGTGACAACGGCTACTGACCGACTAGGAATCCGCCTTGGCCACCAGCGCGCCCGCCCACCAAGCCGCCGAGTAGCCGCCGCTTCTTGCAGTAGCTAAACACAATGCTCCTAGCCGTGTGGTCGGGGGCTTTTCGGTGCAATGGGGTCCGCTATGATATCACAAAGCACAAGCCGACGGGGTGAATTACACACATTCTTGCAAACGCACGTACTTTGTAACAACTACCTATTTGCTTCATGCCTAACACCACCGCGGCTCTCGGTTTCCCTCGCCTCACTTACCTACGTATCAAAAACTACCGTGCCTTGCGCGACGTGGAACTGCGCGACCTAACGCCGCTCACGGTGTTCATCGGCCCCAATGGCAGCGGTAAATCCACAGTGCTGGATGCGCTGGCGTTTCTGGCCGAAGCGGTGAGCGGCAACCTGCAACAGGCCTGGGAAAAGCGAAATCGGTTTGCAGGAATGAGGACGCGGGGCAGTGACGGGCCGATCGAGTTCGAGGTGGGCATCAGTGAGGTACAAATAGGAAATACGTTAGTGTATCATGTTGAAATTGATGAACAAGATGGTCAGCTAATATTAATTGATGAGTGGATAAAATCAGGCCTACCAGAAGATGCTAAAAAGATACTCAAAGCCCGTAGTTTGGATAGTTCAGTACGTTTTGAGCTAACTTCAGAGACAGAACATGCCACTCACCCCATCGAAGAAGAGGATGGCCCGTATAAAAACGGAAGGGTTTTGCTAGATGGTAAACCAAGTCTGATGTTGGGGTTTGCATTTGCATACAGTAAGAGTATCAGTCGGCAGACAACGCCTGTTGTCAACGCTCTCAAAGCCTACCGCTACGTCCACCTTACCGACGACCACCTGAAAGGCTACTCCGATGCTGGGCCACGGGAGAAGCTGTCGGCCAACGGGGACAACCTGCCCAATGTGCTGTACTTTCTGCACACCAAGCACCCGGAGGCGCTGGCCCGCATTACGGCGCAGCTGCGGCGCTGGGTGCCGGGGCTGACGGATATCGTGACGGAAATAACTTCTGATGAGCGGCTGCTGCTACGTTTCAAGGATGCCCCGTTCGAGAAGCCGCTACCAGCGCAGTATATGTCGGATGGTACGATGCGGCTGGCGGCGCTGCTCACGCTGCTCTATGAACCCAACGCCACCGGCCTGCTGGGCATGGAAGAGCCGGAGAATGAATTGCACCCGCGCCTGTTGCCGCGCTTGGCCGAAGAACTCATTAAGGCGACCGAAACCCGGCAACTGTTGGTAGCTACTCACTCGCCGTTTCTGCTGGATGCGCTGGAGCCGGAGCAAGTCTGGATTCTGCACCGAGGCGAAGATGGCTACACGCAAGCCACTCGCACGGCTGATATTCCGCAGGTGAAAGAGCTGGTAGAAGATGGCTCGCCGCTGGGCTACTTATGGACCAGCAACTTCTTCCGACTCGGTGATCCATTGGCGCCACGCACTCCAGCCGCGCAGTAGCATGCACATCGAGTTTCTTCTGGAAGAACCCTCGGCGGAGGCAGCCCTAAATATTCTGTTGCCCAAGCTATTGCCACCTGATGCTACCTGGAACTGCTACCCGCACCGTGGCAAAACCGACTTGCTTCAGCGTTTACCCGGTCGCCTGAAAACCTACACCCATCAATTTCCGCACCAGCCGGAGTTACGGGTAGTTATTCTGATGGACGCCGATACGGACTGTCGGCAGCGGAAGGTGGAACTAGAAAAGGTGGTAGCCGATGCAGGCCTGCCAACCAAAACTACAGCCCTCCCCGGCCAGCCGTTTCGTATCATCACCCGGTTGGCTATTCAAGAGTTGGAAGCGTGGTTTCTCGGCGACCGAACAGCTATTCAGACAGCTTACCCACGAGTACGCCCGCAACACTTCAGCGGCTTGCCGCACGACCCCGATACCATTGCCGATACCTGGGGAACGCTGTGGCGCGTGTTGCAGGAAGGTGGCTACTATAAAGCTGGCAAAGCCAAAGTCGAGTGGGCCGAAACCATTGCGCCGCACCTAGACCCGAAACAAAATAGGTCGGTTAGCTTTCAATATTTCTGTCAAGGTCTGGCACTTCTATAAAGATAAAAGCCACGCTTCTGATCAGGAAGCGCGGCTTTTCTACAGGCTGGCTTATTCACAACAGCGTCAAGCTACTGCGGGCGCGGCCGTTTCAGGGGATTAGGCGGCTTGGTTGCCTTCCAGCTTCTGGATGCGGCCGTCGTGGGTTTCCAGGGTGCGGAAGGCAGCCGTCAGATTCTCCGATTGCTGCATGAGCAGGCGTAGCGTGGAGCTCTGCGTATCCTCAACACGTTGCTGACGCTCATCGGCTTTAAGTAATGCTTCTTCAACACGTTGTTGACGCTCATCGGCTTTGAGTAACGCTTCTTCAAAGCGTTGTTGACGCTCATCAGCTTTGATCAACACGTCTTCCACACGCTGGAAGCGTTGGTCAACAATTTTGAGTACGTCAACCACACTATCCAAGATGGTATTGGTGCGTTCCTGGCTCGCTTCTAGTCGATCCACGCGGCGATGCATGTCGGTCATGAGGTTTTCCAACTGGTCGAATCGTTCGTTGTGGTCCATTGGAGGCAATGTGTTGTAGTGGGTAGGCGAAGATAAGCGTTTTCGAGAGGCGCAGTAGAGATTCCTCGGTAAGCTCAGAATGATGTTCTACTTGAAACTACCTTCCTATACCCCTACCTTCTCCTCACTGCCTAATTCGCTGAGGATGCGCTTGGCGGTTTGCACGTTCTTCACCTCCTCGATGCTGATGATGAGCTGCTCTTTGCGTTCCTTCATGCTGGCCGTGCGGGTATGGGTTTGCACGTAGCTGAGGATGTTGCCGAAGGTGTCGCTCTGGAAGTAGGGCTCGTTGTTGGTGGCCGAGATGTAGCCTTTGAGCAGGTTCTTCTTCAACGTCAGCTTCTCCAAGCCTACCTGGCAGGCCTGCCAGCGCAGGAGCACGATGTCGGCTAGTTGCTCCACTTCCGACGGCAGCGGCCCAAACCGGTCCACGATGCCGGCCACCAGCTTGCGCAGCTCCTCAGGACCTTTCACCCGATCCAGCTTGCTATACAGCTGCAAGCGCTCCGACACGCTACTCACGTAGGAGTCGGGAATCAGGATTTGCAGGTCCGTCTCGATATTGCATTCCTTGGGGCCGCTGTCCTTGATGGCGGCTTGCAGGCGCTCAGTAGGGTCGCCAAGGAACAGGTCGCGAAACTCGGTTTCCTTGAGCTCCGTCACCGCCTCGTCCAGAATCTGGTGGTAGGTTTCGAAGCCCAGGTCATTGATAAAGCCCGACTGCTCACCGCCCAGCAGGTTGCCGGCCCCCCGGATATCCAGGTCGCGCATGGCCACCTTGAACCCGTCGCCGAGGTCGGAAAACTCTTCGAGCGTGCTTAGGCGCTTGCGGGCATCGGCAGGCAAACCCGCTACCGGCGGCGTGAGCAGGTAGCAGTAAGCCTTCTTGTTGGAACGGCCCACGCGCCCGCGCATCTGGTGCAAGTCGCTCAACCCAAACAAGTGGGCGCGGTTGATGATGATGGTGTTGGCGTTCGGAATATCCAGGCCCGACTCAATCAGGTTGGTGCTCACCAACACGTCATAGTCGCCGTCCACGAACTTCATCATGCGCTTTTCCAGCAGGTCGCCTTCCATTTGCCCGTGGATGTAGGTCACGCGGGCATCGGGCACCAGGCGCAGTACCAAGTTGGCTAGTTCCTCGATGTCTTTCACGCGGTTGTGCACGAAAAACACCTGCCCGCCGCGCTTGATTTCGCGCGCCACGGCATCCCTGATCAGCAGCTCATCGAATACGTGCAGCTCGGTTTGCACCGGCTGGCGGTTGGGCGGCGGCGTGGCAATTACGCTCAGGTCGCGGGCGCCCATCAGCGAGAAGTGCAGCGTGCGCGGTATCGGCGTCGCCGAGAGCGTGAGCGTGTCCACGTTCACTTTCAGCTCCTTGAGCTTGTCCTTGGTTTTCACCCCGAACTTCTGCTCTTCGTCGATGACAAGCAAGCCCAGGTCCTTGAACTTGATGTCTTTGTTGGTGAGGCGGTGCGTGCCAATCAGGATGTCGGTTTTGCCCTCGGCCACCCGGCCCAGCGTTTCCTTGATCTGCTTGGTGCTCTTGAAGCGGTTCACGTACTCTACCGTCACGGGCAGGGCCGCCAGCCGCTCCCGAAACGTTTTGTAGTGCTGCATGGCCAGAATGGTGGTGGGCACCAGCACGGCCACTTGCTTGCCATCGGCCACCGACTTAAACGCCGCTCGAATAGCCACTTCCGTCTTGCCGAAACCCACGTCGCCGCAGACCAGCCGGTCCATGGGGTGGGGCACCTCCATGTCGCGCTTCACGTCTTCGGTGGCTTTGGCCTGGTCGGGGGTGTCTTCGTAGATGAAGCTCGATTCCAGCTCGGCCTGCATAAAGGAGTCGGGCGCGAAGGCGTGTCCGGGCGCGGTTTTGCGCTTGGCGTACAGCCGGATCAGCTCGGCCGCAATGTCCTTCACCTTCTTCTTCACCGACTTCTTCTTGTTTTCCCACTCCGGCGAGCCCAGCTTGCTCATGGTAGGCGGCGTGCCCTCGGCGCCCGTGTACTTGGCAATCTTGTGCAGGGCGTGGATGCTCACCGTCAGCACGTCGTCGTCGCGGTACACCAGCCGGATGGCCTCCTGCACCCGGTCGTTGATTTCCACCTGCGTGAGGCCCGCGAACCGCGCAATGCCGTAGTCCTGGTGCACCACGTAGTCGCCGGGGCTCAGGGTGCGCAGCTCCTTTAGGGTCAGGGCTTTCTTCTTCGAGAACTTGCGCCCTTCCTGCGCCCGATAGAACCGCTCGAACAGCTGGTGGTCGGTGTACACCACCAGTTTCAGCGTCTCGTCTACATAGCCCTCGCGCAGCCCCAGCAGCAAGTGCTGAAACTGCACGTTGTTGTCTAGCTCATCGAAGATGGTGCGCAGCCGGTCCGCCTGCCGCACCGATTCCGCCGCAATAATATTGACGTAGCCTTTCTCCTGGTTTTCGTGCAAGTTCTTCACCAGCCGGTTGAAGTCCTTGTTGAAGCTCGGCTGCGGCTTGGCCGTAAACTGAAACTCCTCGGCTCCTGCCTTGTAGTGGAACCGTTTGCCGAACTCCACCACCGCAAAGCCTTCCAGCAGCTTCTTAAACGACTTCCCGGTTTCAAACAAGTCCTCGGGCTTGCTCACGATTTGGGTGCCGCCCGCCGTCAGCAGCAGCTCCTGGAAACCCGCCTCGGCCTTATCGAACGATTCTTCTACCACGTCCAGGGTCTGGCGCATGTCCTTGGCCCACACCGTGGTATTCTTCGGAATGAAGTCCAGAAAAGCCTCCCGCGTTTCTTGCAGTAGCTTGGTTTGCACGTTCGGGATGATGCTCACCTGCTCCCGCTTCTCCACCGACAGCTGGCTTTCCGGGTCGAACGTCCGGATGGTTTCCACCTCGTCGCCAAACAGCTCTATCCGGTATGGCAGCTCGTTGGCGTAGGAGAAGATGTCCACGATGCCGCCGCGCACCGCAAACTGCCCCGCCTCATACACAAAGTCGGTCCGCTCGAAGTCGTACTCGGCCAGCATCTCGCTGATGAAGTTCACGTCCAGCTTGTCGCCGTTCTTCACAATGAACGTGTTGGCCACCAAGCTCTTCTTGTTGATAACCTTCTCGAACAGCGCCTCCGGATACGTAATGATAATGGCGCCGGCCGTGTCCTTCACGCTCACCTTGGCCTTCCGGCCTTTGGTCTTGGCATCGGTTTCCGCAGCGGCACTATCGGCAGCATCTTCCGCGTCTTCGGTGGCTTGCTCAGCGGCCGTTTTGGGTCCGCGGTGCGAGTTCAGCTTGTTCAGCACCTCGGCCCGCATCAGCACATTGGCGTTTTCCGTCTCGTCGAAAGCATACGGCCGCTTGTAGGAACTCGGAAACAGCAACGGCTCTTCTTCGGGCAATAAGTGTTGCAAATCGGCCAGGAAATACGCAGCTTCCTCCCGGTCGTGCAGGATAAACAGATAGTGCTGATCAGGAAATACCGTGTGCATAGCCGCGGCCAGCACAGCGTCCTGGCTCCCGACGAGGCCGCGCAAGTGCAGACGCGGGTGCGGTGCGTCCTCAACTGGCGCTGCCCCGCGGAGCGAGTTGCGCGTCGCCGGGTTCAGGCGGGCCCCCACGGTCATTACGGTAGGGTCGAGAGAGTATAGCTGGAGAAAATCGGAAACCTTCAAAACGGAAGATAGTCTAGAGGAGCTGGCAAAGGTAGAAGCCCGGCCGGAGGCTATTCCGGTCGGGCGAGGCAAAAAGACGGTGCGCTTAGGCGCACGCTATCCAATACCACAGCCTGCCTCCGAAAGTTTCCGCAACATTTTCTCTCTACTCGTTGTACCTTCCTACTTCACGCGCTAACCGGGCCTCCTGGCCTCGCCATGACAGATTCCACTCAAGAGCCCGCCGGTCAAGATTGGGACCAACTCCTGGACCAACTGCGCCAAGTCCGTCAGCAAGTGAAGGAACACGGCCCCCTCGACCCTGAAAAGCAGGAAGAAGCCACCAACGCCTTTAAACAAGGGCTAGCTATCCTTGCCACTCAAGTTGATGACATCCGCAGCAGCGGCTTGAAAGGCAGTTCTGGGGGGTGGTAGGGGCGTACTTCGATGCTAGACAAGAACAAGGCCTGATCCGCTGCATGCTTGCGCCAAGTTTTATCACCCAAGAACAATGGTCATAAAACGGTAGCTTATTCGGCGAGCAGGCCCTATGCTTCTTCGCAAGCACAGGACGATAACAGGAATTTCAACACTTGATTCCGGCCCTGACGTATTACTACTGTTCAGCTTAACCAGCTAAAAAACCACTTCATAGAATATAGTAACCCGTATAACGAAAATTGTTGTCTATCTAGCACTACAGTACGCTATTATTGTATTCTCGCTAGCCGCGACGTTACTATTTATCGGTATACTTTACTATTTATTATAGCTCTCTTTTGCGCGGATCTTCTCACTTGGCCATTGGCCTGATTACCGGCGTCGCTATTGGCGGCCTCGTTACCGGCGTTAAATTTTCACCCGCCGGTATTGCTCTGGCCGGCTTTTCCGCCCTCGCTCCCGACCTCGACCATCCCGAGTCCCGTCTTAGTAAGCGGCTTGGTTTCGCCCAAAATTATGTGCGCTGGGCCTTTGTTTTAGTAGCCGCTGCTTTGGGGCTATATACGCATTTCCTGGAGCCGCCTGGCCCTGACCGGCGCATGGGCTTTACGGCGGCCTTAGCCTTTGGGCTCCTTGGTGCTGCTATGCAAGGCGGCTCAGCGCGCAAACTAGCGTTGCTGTTCACAGGGTTATGCACCGTTATGGCAGGCCTTTACACGGGCTATGTTTGGCTGAGCATGGTGGGCTTGTTTGTAGCAGTGGCTCCCTTCACCTCTCATCGCTCCTGGACTCACACCATTTGGGCCGCCGGCCTCTGGACCTACATCGGCCACCTAGCCAACCAGAGCCTCGGCTGGCACGGCGTGGCACTGTTTGCGGGCGGCGGCTACGCTTCGCACCTACTTGCCGATACGCTTACCAAGGCCGGCGTGAAATGGTTTATGCCTCTTACCGATACTTGCCTGAAGATTCCGCTCATCCGAACAGGCTCCGCTAGTGGCAACTTACTGGAAGTTGGTATCTGCACCGGCTATGGCTTGTTGGTTTTAGGACTTGTACTAGGCAAAATGAGCTTTTAATCTTAAAAATATTCTTCTCTGAACCTAGCCATTAAAGGAAAGTGTTCTGTAACTGACAATTATAAAGTGTACTGTTGCAACTATGTAGCTACCGCTTTCGTCCTTTGTCAGTACGTTTTGCTTTGTGGCAACACAATGGTGATGCTAGCCAATAGCAATTGGTTCTGGTGGTGTTGCTGGTGTGGTCCACTCACTTAGTAGCACCATCGGCTTGATATTCAATATTTGGGCATTATTTGCAGTAACCATATTACTCCAATAAATTCGCGGCGTAGCACAACTGCACGCTTAGATTTTTTAAAGAATATTTTTTGCTGCTTGTCTATAAATTTACCGTCTTCATCTATACTATGTAGAATATATTTTTTATAATATTACACTTACCTCGTGTTATGACAAGACTATCCGGATCTTTATGGCCAACCGTTTGTTGGAATTAACTTCTGTATGCGGTCTGGTTCTACAGTTCATATTCTTTCATTGCAGTAAAAGCACATTTTATTCTTTAATTACTCCCTTCGCGCAGGATTTTCAGCTCCCTGCTTTGTAAAGAAGTGGGACTCACTGCATATAACCCCACCGGCTACAAACCGAGTTACTAAGCTTCGTACCTTTGGCCTGGTTTTGTAGAAATTCCGAATCTTATTGCAACAGATTACCCGCTCTTATATCTCCACACCTCTTGCTTACCCTCAACCCTTTTTCACAGTATGAACCAGATAAATAGCCCCCTGATTAGGATCGGCGTCTTCTATGACGGCAATTATTTCCTAAAAATCAGTGATTACTACTACTTCCAGCATGACCGCAAGGCTCGTATTAGCTTGGAAGGACTACATGAGTTTATTCGCCATCAAGTAGCAGAAGAAGAAGACGTAGATCTTCGCTTAAGCCGGGTTATAGATGCTCATTTCTTCCGCGGCCGCCTTTCGGCTACGGAAGCTCGCGATAAAGACCGGTTGTTCCACGACCGATTACTCGACGATATCCTCATGAACATGGGCATCGCCACCCACTACATGCCCCTCAAAACGCGCGACGGCCGCTTGCAGGAAAAAGGTATCGACGTGTGGCTGTCCTTGGAGGCCTTGGAGCTGACGCTGCACAAAAGCTACGACGTAGTAGTGCTTATCGCTGGCGACTCCGATTATGCCCCCCTCATCAAAAAACTCAACACCATCGGCACCCGTGTGATGCTGCTGAATTGGGACTTCAAATATGTTGACTTTAAAGGCGAAGCCCGCGTAACCCGCGCCTCGCAGCATCTACTAGAGCAAGCCACGTACCCCGTGCAAATGCACGAAATCATCGATCAGGGTCTCGCTGATAGCGACGAGTTGATCGAGACCATGTTTGTGAACACGCCGGAGCCTGTTGCTTTCCCAGCTCCGGCTAAGCCCGTTCGTCCTACGGGCCCCACAGCCGCTGGCCCAGTTGGCACCGTAGGCATTAGCACCATCAAAAACCTGAAAAATGGCTTCGGTTTCGTGGTAATGCCCCCAAACAACCTGTTCTTCAGCTACGCCGATATGTCGGAAGGTGACTTCAACGAGCTGCGTGAAGGGGACTGGGTTGAATTCACTGTAGGCCGCAACCACCGCGACGAAGACTGCGCCCGTAACGTGCGCAAAGTGGATCCGCCGCACATGGAAGAAGGCGACGAGTACGATGAGGAACACCGCCAAACCGAGTCCGCCGACTCTTCCGAGCGTCTCTAGTATTTGCCTCTAATTAAGTTGCTTATGAAAAGCCGCCGGTTGTCCCGGCGGCTTTTTGCGTGGCGCTTAGCTGGCAAAGCAGTCTATAGAAGTTGTGCTGAGCGCAGCCAAATCGCCCGCTACTCCAGCATCAGAGTAGCAAGATGTTTCGATAGGTAAAAACTAGACCAGAGCAAGCAGGACGCTTTATATGAGTCTCCTATTCGTCTGCCTCTGGAAAAAGAAGCCGGTGAAAGTCACGTTTGTCGGCGGGGTAACGGTTGAAAGTCCCCATGCCGCGGGC